>CAZYBL010000056.1:423-7380 GCA_964645805.1 uncultured Candidatus Peribacteria bacterium
ATTCCCGAACCTGTCGTACAGGAGCAGGTTGCAGTTGTTCCGGGTACGGACGGTAGGAAAATGAGCAAGAGCTACGGCAATACCATTCCAATCTTTGGCGATGAGAAGGCTATTAAAAAAACTGTGATGGGAATGGTCACGGACAGTGCCGGTGCCAGTGATCCTAAGGATCCGGAGAAGTCAGCAATCTTTGTTATTAATAAACTATTGCTATCTAAGTCGGAGGCATCAGCACTATCTGATGAATACAAATCGGGAATTTCTTATGGTGATGCCAAGAAGCGATTGTTCGAGGATTTGATGGATTACTTTAAATCTATGAGAGAAAAGCGCGATAAAATCTCAGATAAGGATGCGAAGGCAGTTCTTGAAGATGGTAAGAGAAGAGCAGGGGAAGTGGCAGAAAAGACGATGGAAACGGTTAGAAAGGCTGTTGGGATATAGACAAAATATCCAATATATGATAGTATAGGGCTACATAAAGAATTCTTTACCAAAACAAAAATGACACGTAGAAAGGTATTAACCACATTTGTTATCGCGGTAATGCTATCTCCAATAGCACTGGATTTGCTAGCTGCAACCAATCTGAAAAGTCTCTCGGGTGATGTGCTGAATTTCGATAATTTGGCTCCAAGAAGAATTCTAAAATCTGCAGCAATTGAAGATCGAGTGAATGCTCGAAAGAAAACAAGAGAGTTCTATCAGGCTATGAAAGAGTACCAAGAGAGAACTAAGCGGGGAGAAGAAGGATTAGTTCCTCCCGATATAAATGATTATCAATCGATTTTGAGTTACATCAAAGATAACAATCCTCCTGTTCAACCAAAAACAGTTGTTCCGGAAAAAACTCACGAGGCTGCGTCTGAAGAAAAAGAAGTTAGCAGTCTGCAGGTTGAAGATTTAGGTGAGAAGGAGAGACACTTACTAAGGCGTTATCAAAGAGCAAATAGCTGTCCTGATTCTTTGAAAGGTTATGGATTGTCAGGATTCTACGAACTCTGTCTTTCCGTTACTGCAAATCCAACTGGTGAGGCAAGGAAGGGTCTATTAAATCCTCGTCAATGGTTGAATAAAAACAAGGTTTACAGGCCAGCTACCATGAAGCTTAGGATGGAGATGCTTCAGCAGGCTTTGGATAGGTCAGGTAGGAGGGAGTCGGTGACTCCAGGACGTCCTGATTCTTACGTAAAATAACAATCAACAATCGACACGTCCCGCATACGCGGGACTGTCAACAATCAACAGGTTGTTGTTGGTTGATTGTTGTTGGTTGATTGTTTAATCTCAATTTATGCTAATCCTCGCATCCTCAAGTCCCCAGCGCCAACGACTTTTGAAGGAATATGGAGTTGAATTTGAAGTTATTCCAAGTTCAATTGATGAGGCGGAAGTTGTTTTAAGCGATCCAATTGAGCGCGCTAAGCTTTTGGCCCGGCTTAAGGCAGAAGATGTGTATTCCAAGTATCCCGAATCATGGGTACTGGGCAGCGATACATTGATAGTTTCTCATGAAGGAAATCTGCTCGAAAAACCTTGCGATGAGTCTCATGCTCGAGAGATGCTTAGTGAGCAAAGTGGGGGAGTGTCAAAAGTCCATTCAGCGATTAGTTTAATCAGTCCAGAAGCGAAGAAGCATGAAGATATATCAACATCGCACGTTTATTTTCGTACTTTAACTGATGAAGATCTGGATTGGTGGATTTCTACTGGTCTTTGGGAAGGCAGATCAGGATCTTTTCAGATTGAAGGGGAAGGGGAGAGATTGATTGAGAGGTGTGAGGGGGAGTATTCGGGGGTGGTGGGGTTGCCAATTGAGTTATTGGGTAGGTTGTTTGCTAGTGCTGGATTTAGTTAAAGTGAAAAGTGTAAAGTTAAAAGTTAAAAGTTTTCTTAATAAATCACTTTTCACTCTTCACTTTTAACTTTTCACTATTATTTTTCACTTAACTGTTTCTAAGCTCAAAATCCTTTATCTTCTCAAAAGTAAATTCTCTAAGTTGTTCGAATAGCTCTTTGGTGCATGCACAACATCCTCTTACTGCAGATCTAAAATCATCAGGATCATCAAGCCTCCACTCAGCTTTACCTCCAGCCTCTTCAACCATCATATATCCAACTGCGATATCCCAAATTCTTGGACCATGGAAGAAAGTTCCATCGTTTTGCCCTTTTAGAATCTTTCCAATTTCGTCCGCAGCGCATCCATAGTTCTCTAGGGAGCCGCATAATGGAACTGGAACATGGGGAACATCGTCAATTATTCTTTCTCTCCCCCGGATGTTACAGCAAACCATTGCCTCGTTCATTTCGGTAGTTTTTTTAAGAACTACTGGTCTATCGTTATAAAAAACACCTTGCCCTTTGATGCATCTAAACACTTCCTCTTGCTTTGGAAGGACCATTACACCCAGAATTACTTCATTATTTTTCATTAAACCCAGTATCACTCCAAATTCACAGCGACCGTTCATGAAAGGTTTTGTGCCATCGATAGGATCAAGAACCCAGGCGAATTCACAATCAGGATTTCCAAGAGAGTCGGCACCTTTTTCTTCTGCAATTATTCTATGTTCCGAATACTCAGATTGAATTTTATCTGTTATCAATTTTTGAACTGCCAAGTCGGCCTCTGTTACAAAGTCGCGGGGCGATTTGTTTTCTATTTCTAAGGTAAACCCAGATGAATCCATCTTGTTACGATATTCCATAGCAAGCTCTGCTCCCTCCTTTGCAGTAGAGAGTGCAAATTCCATTGCCTGACTTGGATCAATCTCCATCGAAAGGATCTTCTAAGCTGCTATGGCTGTCTCCGGGCACATCCACTTCCTTATTCTCATAATCACCGCTTCCTAAGATGCGCTCATCGTTTGTATCCTGATCATCATCGTCATCATCATCGTAAAACATATGAAAGGGGAAAAGATGATCTTATGATAATAAATATTAAAGTGAAGGCAATCTATATTCCTTCAATAATTCTCTCGCCAGTTTATATCTCCTCATTCCTTTACCGACCGTCTTCCAGTATGTCTTCGAGTGATTACAGTGTTTTAGGTGAGATAGCTCGTGAACAATCACATACTTAAGTACAGACGGAGGAACAAAAAGTAGCGCTGAATTGAGCATTATTATCTTATTAGGGGAACAACTTCCCCATTGTGAGCTTGCGAACTTTAGTCTGATTTTTCTTAATGGGAAGTTGAAGTGTTGATCATTAAGTTCATGAACTAGCATTCTGACTCGGCGTTCTTCAGCTTCGCTTAATAATTTCCAAAGCAATGCATGGAGTGCCTTTCTTCTAAGATGTGGACTAATCGTTATGGACCATCCCCTGGAATTCCTCCTTGTTTTGGTTTTGGAGCCTGGTTTAAGTGTAAAAATATAGACTTTCCCGGTATAGGTTCTAACTGTGAGTGTTTCGGCACCATCAAGAAGAGGTCTGAACGGATCTATTAGTTTCATTTTTTCGTCCTCGAGCACTTGCTGAGTCATTCTTCTTAGTAAATCAGAGATGTGTTCCTCCTCCTCAGTCCTGGTTAGATTTCTTGCGAGCCTGATAACGATAGTTCCTTCCCGAAATACCGCACGGGAATGCTTGTTTGCAGTTCTTTCTACCCGATGACGGATTCGTTTTCTGGGCATTGAGAGAGATAGTATACAGCACGATGCAAGCTGTAAGTACTCGTAGATTAGTAAGATATGTCAATAGTGTTCCCCCCCATAGGGGAACGTCTTTCGGGTTTTATTGAAGAGGAAAAGTTGAAGAGTACAAAAGTTTTTTTTGAAATGGGGTATTCAGGATAGTAATTTTCGAGCTACACTGAGAAGTCCGGCCCTCCCACCCATATATACCCACCCCGGGGGGTGGGCTGAATCAAAAAAAATACTGTTTAAACCTCATTTTTGGCCAAAATCCTGCCCTTAAGCATACCAATCACAGTATCCAGATCTTCATTAACAATCAGATCATCAAATAGAGAGGAGCTGTCCTTGAAAAACTGAAGATCTTTTTCGGCATTCTTTAATCTCTCCCTGATTGCAGCTTCGGTATCTCTTCCTCTGGATCTGAGTCTGTGAAGAAGACAGCTAAGCATATGACGCTTGCTCTTGCCGGGCGGAAGAAGTCCGAAGGATAGAATTGATCTTCGATTATATGTTCTAACCAGGTCCTGAAGTAATCCTATTTCGGTAACAACAATCGGAATCTTATGTTTTTCCCAGATAGATTCAATGTCCCCACGGCGATAACCGTACCATCGGTTTTGGGTCGAAGAGGGGATTCTTGAATACGATGCAAGCTTACCCTGTTTCTTAAGCGCATCGAATTCTCTTTGATTTATGTACTCGTATTCTCCTTCATCTTGATCGGAAGGTTCGCGTGTAGTGAGGATTGGAACTTTTACTGCGTAATCACCAACTTTGGTTGTAAGGATTTTACTAATTGTGGTTTTTCCAACTCCGGATGGACCGGAAATTGCGATGATGTATCCGGTAAACTCTTTTTCTTTAACCATCTGACCTTCGAGAGGTTCGAAACATACGTCATAGGTTCTTAGGCCCTGCTGATTAACTTGAGTTAATCTCATTCTTGGTGCAACTTTTTGTCCGATTAAAACTTTGGAACTGGTTAGTTGCCCCAAAACTTTAGATCCGTCTTCCAATTCAATTAATCCAATTGTTCTTGGGGCATCAAAACCTTTTGGAGGATGCATTATGGTTGTGTATGACAATATTTTCCCTTCCTGAGTTTTCTTTTTCAGGTTTTTTTGAGCGCGCTTTATTGAAGGAGGAGAATTAAGCATTACAATTTTCAAGAATGTGAATTGAGCAGGTTGCACCAGCTCCGCCAAAGTTATGAGCAAGAGCGTATTGTTTGTTTGATGATTTAAGCTGAGTAGTAAGTTCGACAATTTGCTTTACGCCGGTAGCTCCAACAGGGTGTCCGCAGGCTTTTAAGCCGCCTGAGGCGTTAATTGTTGGATTGATATCAGTTTCATAGAACTTAATACCCTGTCCAGGTGCCGCAAATCCCATGTCTTCTAAGTTGATGACTGCCGCAATTGAAAAGCAATCATGAGTTTCCAGGTGGGAAATATCATCACGGGTAATCTCAGCTTCTTCCAAAGCTCGTTCCATTGCGTCTTTGGTTGCAGGGAATGATGTTAGTGAGGGGCGATCAGTAATACTTAAAGTATCAGTACTCACTTGCGAGGCTGCGATTCGAATATCTGAATTGTGATTAGTTGATAAAATGATTGCAGAGGCTCCGTCGGAGATAGGTGAGCAGTCAAGAAGACAGAGTGGTTCTGCAACCGAAGGACTTTCGGATATTTTTTCCTCAGGTATCACTTTTTTAAACTGCGCATGAGGATTGCCGATTGCATTTTCGTGATGTCGTGCGCTTACTTTGTTTAATTTCTCTCTTGTAAGTCCATATTCATGCATATATCTGTTTGCAATTAGTCCAAAAATACCAGGGAAAGTCAGACCTGTAGGAATATCCTGCTCTGCATCTGCAGCCCCCATAAGCGCGGATGAAATTTCATCAAATGAGACATCAGTCATCTTCTCAACTCCGACAACGAGCACTATTTTTGCTCTCCCGCTTTCAAGTAAACTAAGTGCGGTGTGGACTGCAACGGATCCGGAAGCACATGCAGCTTCGGTTCTTATTGCCGGAGGACGATGGGGGAGTAAAGAGCTTGCCATAGCTCCCAAATGAGCTTGATCATTCGTTTTTTCACCGAGCATATTTGCAACAACTATAAAATCGATATCAAGCGCAGTCAGATCCGATTTTTTGATTGCTTTAGAAACAGCTTCTTCCATCAGATCTTTTAAGCTCATATCCCAGTGCTCGCCAAAAGGCGTTTGGCCGGCTCCTACGATGAAAATATCCTCTTGCATGGGTGTTGGGGGCATTTTACACCTTAAGATGTGCACCTCAAGTATTCACTATACTCAACATATTCTTTCTCCCGATTGTCAACTGGTAGGAGAATCCCGTCTTTTAGCATAGTAAGGACAAATGCGTCGGATCCTGCCCCCGATCCGTAACTCACCAGCAATATTTTTTCATCCTTTTTGGCATGCTGGAGTACATTAATCAGTCCAAGAAGAGAGCAGGCTGAATATGTATTTCCAATCTCCGGGACAATAAAGCCATGCTCCATTTGTTCTTGTGTGAAGCCAAATTTCTTGGCTACTTTTGAAGGGAATTTAGCATTAGGCATATGGAAGATCGCGTGTGCGAAATCCGAAACTTTCAAATCGGAGATTTCCATAATTCCATTAAGTGCTTCTTCGGTGTGTTTGAAGTAAGCAGGTTCCCCGGTAAATCTTCCGGCGTGCTCAGGATACTTCTTGTCCGATGCTCGCCAGAAGTCTGGTGTGTCGGTTGTGAAACTCAGTGTTTTTTCGATTCTACAGATCGCATTCTTATCATTTTCAGGTCCAAGAATGATTGCGCCTGCGCCTGCAGCAGCAGTGTATTCAAGCGCATCACCGGGTTTTCCTTGTGCGGTGTCGGAGCCAATTGCCATTCCATATTCAATCTGATCTGCTCTGATCATACTATCGACAATCTGCATCGCGGCAGTACCTGCTTTGCAGGCAAACTCCAGGTCTGCGCAGTGGCAAAATGGATGACATTCGAGCGCAGATGCAACCATTCCGCTTGTTGGTTTAACGGCATAAGGATGGCTTTCGGATCCGACGAATACGGCGGAGATTTGCGATGACTGCAACCGGGGTAAACGAACCCCGGCTGCGGATTCGGAAAATTCGATTGCCATTCTTCCTGCTTCAACCGCCATCGTAAAAGCATCCTCCCCACGGTCAGGCACAGTCTTTTCAGTCACACCCAAACCTTTTATGTATGATTCAGGATCTTGGTTATGGCTTTTTGCAATCTCCTCGGTTTTGATTCTTTTTGAGGGTATGTATTGGCCGAAG
>CAZYBL010000057.1:0-7337 GCA_964645805.1 uncultured Candidatus Peribacteria bacterium
AGATAAGTTATGGTTTCAGGTGTTTGATTTTATGCGTTTCATTTTTCAGACTAGGACTTTAGTAATCAACTAATCAACTGATTAGTTGACTAGTGCAGATGTGACTATTTCACCAGCCTCCACCCCTCCTCCACCCCCACCCTCCCCAAAAACCCCGCCCCCACCTCTAACGCATAAAGCGCATCTCCTTCGGCTGAGTATTTTTGACACGGATCTGCCTCGCATGGAACCATCGAAGTTGAAGATACATATTTCCCATTCTCATCAAAGAAAATTACATCTAATGGAATCAAAGTATTTTTCATCCAGAATGAAAGACGGTTAGGCGAGTCGAAAATAAAGAACATGCCATGGCCATCCCTAAGCTCAGTCCTTCCCATCAAACCATCCCTGCGCTGATCCGCAGTCTCCGCAACTTCAACTACTAATTCGATTTCCTCACCCGACGGTGAAACTAATTTTATTTCATCCAACCTAAATCCATCCGGACTATAGATTCTTTCTTCTACGCAACCCGTGAGTAATGCTCCGACAAGAATCAACGGTGCCAACAATTTAAAAACATTATTCATTATTCACTATTCATTATTCATTTTCCTCGCAAAGATGCAATAGCCTCCCCCCGATCAGTCACCCCAAATATGTAGCTCCCTGAGACAAGATTATCCGCCCCCGCTTCAATGCACTTAACTGCCGTCTTGTCATCAATTCCACCATCCATCTGTATCATAAGATTAGGACGTTTAGCTCTGGCTTCTCTTACTTTATCAAGAACATCCTCGATAAACTCCTGACCTCCGAAACCTGGATTAACTGACATGACCAAAAGCAGATCAACGTCATCTATAACGTCGTCTACTTCACTTAGAGGCGTCTCTGGATTAATAGCTATTCCCGCAGTCACTCCTTCCGACTTTATCGCTTGTATTAGTGCTTTTCTCTGATCACTTTCTTTGATCGCTTCTGCATGAAAAGTAATGTGCTTTGCACCTGCTTTAATGTAATCCACGAATTGTTTATCAGGATCTATGACCATCAAATGAACATCAATTAATAGATTTGTTTTTAAACCTTTAACTACCTGAGCATCAAAACTGACATTATCAACAAAACGCCCATCCATCACATCAACCTGCAGCCACTCTACGTATGGCTCAACTGATTCGACCTCGGACTGAAGATTATTCAAATCTGCCGCAAGGATTGATGGAGCTATGATGATATTTGGGTTGGGCATATGAGTATCGTAGCACCCTACTGCGCTACTGCGCTACTGCGCTGAATTAGTTTCTATATCATCAACCCTCCCCTCATGCCTCCCTCCTTCAAAATCCGTACTCAAAAATACATCAACCATTGCTTTGGCTCTATCCTCAGGAACAACTCTCCCCCCCAAACTCATAACATTCGCATCATTGTGCTTCCTGCATATTTCCGCATCTTCCTCGGTGCAGCAACGCGCTGAGCGTATGCCTTTGACTTTGTTTGCAGCTATAGATGCACCAATTCCAGTTCCACAGAAAAATATTCCCATACCCTCTTCATCCAAAACTGCCACAGCACCTTTTCTCATTATCTCCGGATAATCACATGACTCCTCCGAAAATGTTCCACTATCAATTACATCAATTCCTTTCTCTGCTAAATGAGCCTTGATTGCTTCTTTGAGCTTATATCCCGCGTGATCGGTTGCGAGGACTACTTTTGAGGGGGGGGTCATGTGGTGATGATACCATACTTTCTTTCAACAAATGTATCCTGCTTTTATCTTTTCCCTCTCCCCCCAACCCCCCTCTCCCGACGGAGAGGGGGGCTACTTCACCCATGAAGTTCCCCTCCCCCTTCGGGGGAGGGGTTAGGGGAGAGGGCGGATCCCGGGAGAGAGAAAGAAAAATCTGCTACACTAAACACATGCCCCGCAAACTCTTAATCGCCGCTAATTGGAAAATGAATCTAGCTCCCGATGGAGCATTTACCGAAGATTCCCCATACAAAACACATAGTGCAGTCGACGTATATGTTTTTCCGACTTCTTTAGATATTTCTAAATCTGTTGAAACCGGAATCATCACCGGAGCACAATGTGGAAGGCCGGAAGAATCCGGAGCATTCACAGGTGATGTGAGTATGCAGATGATTAAGGATACAGAATGCATTGCAGTACTCTGCGGCCACTCCGAGCGACGTCAATATCATAATGAATCTAATGATGATGTAGCTGCGCAAGCTATTGCAGCCCTTGAGGTCGGACTTCATCCAGTAATCTGCATCGGAGAAACGGAAGAAGAGCGTGATAAAGGAAAAGAGAAAGATGTAATCAAAGCACAGCTTGAAACCCTTCCTACTGAATCAGATATTATTATTGCTTATGAACCCGTTTGGGCTATCGGAACTGGAAAGACAGCGACTCCCGAGCAAGCACAGGAAATGCATGCGTTTATAAGATCTCAGCTACCTGAAGACAAGCAAGACTCAACCAGGATTCTTTATGGCGGATCTATGAAGCCGGAGAATGCAGAAGAACTCTTGAGTCAGCCTGATATTGATGGAGGTTTAATTGGAGGAGCTTCGCTTAAGCCTGATGCTTTCAAGCAGATAGTTGAAATTGCGATGAAGCAATGCGACTAATAAAAACTGATCTCGTCAGGTATTAAATCGCCAATAAATAGCACTAAACCTTTAGCGCAAATGGTTTAATCGTATATCACAATATTTCTCTCATATGTCATTATGCATCAATAATAATCTACTGCGCTAAGAAATCTTAAGATTACTGGCAAAAACAGTTGTGAATATAACAATAAACGCAACCACAAACTGCCAAACTAGTGCCATGATTATTCCAGAAATTGCTCCAGCTAAGCTTAATGCAATACCAATGACAGAAGCGACAATCCATAGACTGACGAATAATGCCACATAAGAAAGAAATACTCTGTTCCATTTACCCCTAGTTTTAGCATGACTTTCCCGTACACTTTCTCTTATCCCCTTCTTGCTACCAAGAAAAATCACACACGAAAATGCGAATCTGGGCAGAAGAATTATAGCTGGGATTATTCCAATAACCGGAATCCATATGAATGACCTTAGTATTATCCAAAAGGAAAGCAGTGTCATCGAAACAAAGTTTTTGAGTGCAAATTTAAACGCATCAAATGACTCTGATTTGAGCCCCAAAGAAAGTGCATAGTAATAAGTTCGAACCAAGACTCCAACTAAAAATGCAATGAGAGTATAGAGAATAAAAAGAGGGGCAAGCGCTATGATAATTTCATTACTGCGATTGCCTACGTATTCAATTCTCTCTTCTTCGGTCATCCCTTCGAGTGTAGTCGTAGCTTTCTGTAGCTCCGCAAGAAACTCTTCATAAGCACCCTCATCTCCATTTTTCATTCTTTCATTAAGCTCATCAAATGTACCTTCCAGCATTCCCATAGAAAGAACCTCACGTCTCAAAATCAGATTATTGTTCTGCATGTGTAGCCCTTGAACTATGAGCATTGCTGCAGCAAAGACCACAGCACCCAATATAATTGGAGCCAATAGCTTTCGAAACAAATAACTTGACTCTCTAACAAGTCTGACAAAATTTTTCATGCTACAATTGTCAATTATCAATTATCAATTGTCAATTTTTGCCGATGGAATTACTGGTTGAACACCACTCGCGACTACACTTGCTAATCCAACCGTAAACGCTGCAGTGTACGCCACTATTATGTAATTTACGAATATAAGAAGATATGGTGTCGCCGGGCCAGTAAGTCCAACTAGCCCCGCAATGATTGAAGATGCAATCACAACGATAAGAAAGAATCCAACAAAATTTAAGACAATCTTTAACCATTTTCCTTTGGTCCTAACAAGGCTCTCTCTGGCACTTTCCCTGATCCCCCTCTTTTCCGCAACAAAAATAACTCCCGAGAATGCGAACCGCGGAGCGTAATATATGAATGTGAATATATTAACAATTGGAACCCATAAGAAAGATCTAAGGAACACCCAGATACCAAGTAAGAATAATGGAACAAATAGCTTAAATGCTCTTTTGAATAAAGCTCCTATGCTTCCTACTTTATCCACTGCAAGTACCAGGAAGTATGTGTGTGAGATCATTCCAAATACCAATAATGCAAAGGCAAATAAAACAACAAATCCAATCAGCTTTGGAGTCATAGCCGAACTCACAATCTCCATTCCAACATCCCCTCTATCTCCAACCATTCCCAACTCTTGCATTGCAGTTTCTATTGCCTCGGGATTCCCCTCTTCAATCAGCGCTGCCAAATCTTCCAGCTGCGATTCCATATGCTCCATATCACTGGGTAACGGGGCCACTGGTCTAACATAGTTAAATCCAAAGTGAACAATAGTAAAAATCAAAGCGCCCATCAAAACTGGTGTCTTGAATTTTACGCAGAATTTGAAGGAGTCTTTGATAAGAGAAAAGAATGAATTCATGAAATTAGGGGGTAAGCACTGAATACTTTATCCCTTTTTCAATAATTTTTAAAGGACAAGAAGCAGAAGATTCCTTTTATAAGCACACCCACGTCCCATTTCCAGCTCTTTTTGCAACCCCCTGCAGCTCCAACATCGTCAGAGCAGTATTAACAGTTGCTGAATTAAGAGCGCTCTTCTCCATCAAATCGTCCACTGACTGCGGCATCCCGGTCAAAGCTTCATAGATTATTCCCTGCGTCTCATCCTCCGGTTTAAAGTCTGGCCTGACTTCTTCTGAGGCGATCATTCCAAGCTCTTCAAGGACATCGTTTGGACTTGAGACTGATTTACCCTTGCCCTGCGAAATTGCCTTATTACATCCTTTATAATTCTCATCAAAAACTTGTCCGGGGACCAAAAATACTTCTCGATCGTAATCTAAACTTAGATCCGAAGTTATAAGCGCTCCGCTTCCTTCCCCTGCCTCAAAAACAATTGTTCCAAGCGAAAGCCCTGCGATGATTCTGTTTCTGGATGGGAATGTATATTTATCAGGAGTCTGATCCAGCGGAAATTCAGAAATGATTAACCCTCCACTTTCAACTATTTCCTCAGATAGCCTTCGGTTTTCAACCGGATAAATCTCCCCAAGCCCATGCCCAAGAACCGCAACCGTCTTTCCTCCTGAAGCAATGGTCTGACGAGCAACCTCCGCATCTATCCCATATGCAAGACCCGATATAGTTGTAACTCCTGATCTGACGAACGCAGGTACAAACTCTTCAACCGCTCTTTTTCCATAACTGCTCATCTCCCTTGTACCAACACACGCAATACATGGCTTGTCCAAGATTGCCAAAGAGCCCCCAAAGGGGGCCCCTTTGGGGCCTTTGTAATAAAGGAAAACTGGAGCATCAGGTACCTGCCTCAGGCTTTCCGGATAATCCTCATCCTCAATCGACAAAAATTCTAACCCTATAACCCTACAACCCTTCTCATAGTCTTCAACATCAAACCCCCCTAATCTCTCCAAAACAATCTCCACCGTCTCATCCCTACATCCAAGCTCTTTTAATAACTCCCGATCAACGTGTTTGAGAGCTTCCTCCATATTCCCAAATTTAGCCCTAAGCGCATCATATCGCTTCTTTGAGAGAATGTTGAGCCAGGACCAGGTAAGAGCTGATTTTCTAAGCATGGCAGGGGAGTGTAGCACATTTTTTGCGATTGACATTCTTCTTGCATTCTATGATTTTTTTATATATAATAATCATGTAATTCCATTATTTTCCTATGATTTCTGATTTTATATCCATCACAGACCTCCAGAGACATCTTAAGAAGGTCTTCTCATCAAAGAAACAGCCTGTGCGAATAGTACTTAGCAACAATAAAATACGAGGGGTCGTTTTCTCCGAAGAGACAGCAAAATTGTTAGTTGAATCTGGAATACTAGATCAGTTAAGAGAAGAATTATGGGAGCTTAACGATCCTGAAACTGTTAAATTGGTTCGAGACAGTAGAGAAGGTAAAGATATTGATTCTATTCCATTTGATGAATGGCTAAGAAAGGGAAAACTTACAAATTGATTATCTTTAATCAGAAAACATGGCAGAGGGATTTAAGTAAGATCCCTAAAAAGGATATCCTGCGGATTGCTAAACGCATACTTATTCTAAGTCAAAATCCATGGCCAAATGATTGCCACATAAAACAACTCAGCGACTATAACATTGCAGATTACAGATTAAGAATTGGATCATACCGTGTTCTTTTTAACCGCAACGATGAAAAACAGTGTATCTACCTCCTCCGCGTCCTGCATCGGTCGAAGTTGTATTGAGGATATTTAGGAGATAGGAGTTTGTGTCTATAACATATAGAATGTGATTATGCTTTCAGTTGAAGATGCTACAAATTTGATCAAAGTAGAATTTCCAGAATTTTCGGTTGATTCTATTGATTTCATGGATGAGGGTTGGGATAGTTGCGTCTTTGAAATTAATGGAAAATACATTTTTCGATTCCCCAAGTATGAAGATTCTGTTGAATGTTTAAAGAGAGAAATTTGTCTGTTACCAAAGCTCGCTGAACATCTTGGTGGTCTTAAGATTCCCAGATTTGAATTTATTGCCCAAAATAGTTTAAAACCAGGCGAATGCTTTGTCGGATACGAAAAGATACCAGGAAAAATTTTAGAGAAAGAAACGCATCTTGCACTAAGTAATTCTCAAAAAAGAGAAGTTGCCAATCAACTTGCAAGTTTTTTAAGTGCAATACATGCATTCCCTCTATCAGAAGCTAAGGCATGCGGTATACAGGAAGAGTCTTTCCAAAATAATTATCAGGAGTCTTTCGATGAGGCACGTGAACATGTATTTCATTCTCTTTCTGAAAAACAACAACAATACGTGACCAACGTATTTGAAAATTATCTTTCCGATAGCGAAAATTTTAATTATGAACCTGTTTTACTTCATGCCGACATTGGGCCAAGCCATATACTTCATGCAAATGGGAAAATAGTCGGTGTTATTGATTTTGGTGATGTTGTGATTGGTGATCCCGACTACGATTATATGTTCTTATTTGACCAGATTGGTGAAGCAATAGTTAAAGATATTCTTGAATTTCTTCCTCACAAAGACACTCAACACCTTTTCAAAAAGCTTAAGTTTTTTGCACTCGCAAACAAGATTGAAGACTATTTACACGGGCCTACTGAGGATTGGCGTAAATGGGCTTGGGAAAACATTCAAAGAAAATTGACAATTTAAATTTAAAAATTGACAATTAACGTTGCAGCAGCGGTTCATGAACCGCTGCTTCGAATACGCCACCTTAGCTCAGGGGTAGAGCAACTCACTCGTAATGAGTAGGTCCCGGGTTC
>CAZYBL010000058.1:0-7249 GCA_964645805.1 uncultured Candidatus Peribacteria bacterium
CGTTGTGTGGACCTTGGTGCTAGGTGCGTCAATAATTGAGCTTCTGCAATCACCTACATAGTCACTGAGAACGAGTGGTCTTTCTTCGTAGCCAAGGATTCCTTTTAGTGCTCCTTCCGATGCTTTTTTAAAGGCAGCATTTACCTCTTCGGCAGTCGTATCCTTTTCAACAACACAGGTAAGGTCTGTAATACTTCCTGTTGGAGTAGGGACACGAATTGCCATTCCATCCAGCTTTCCTTCAAGTTCGGGAATAACAAGTGCTACAGCCTTCGCGGCCCCCGTTGTCGTAGGGATAATGTTTGCTGCAGCTGCACGAGCTCTCCGCATGTCCTTATGAGGAAGATCAAGCAATCTTTGATCGTTGGTGTAGCTGTGAATCGTTGTCATGAATCCATGCTTGATTCCAAAGTTATCCAATATAACTTTTGCCATCGGAGCTAGAGAGTTTGTCGTACACGAAGCATTTGTGATTATATCCATTGATCCAGAGTCATATTCGTCGTTATTCACTCCCATAACAAAGTCTCCGTCGACTTTATCCTTTGCCGGAGCTGATAGAATCACCTTTTTAGCACCAGCAGTAAGGTGGTAAGCCGCAAGTTCCCTCTTCCTAAATACGCCTGTGCATTCAAGCACAACATCTACACCTAAATCGCCGTGTGGAAGTTGAGTCGGGTCCTTCTCAGATAACGTCTTAATCGACTTACCTCCAATTTCAATTGCTCCATCTTTAACCCCCACAGATCCGTTGAACCTCCCGTAACTGGAATCAAATTCAAAAAGATGAGCAAGCGTCTCGTCATCAGTAAGATCATTTATCAAAACTACATCAATATCAGGATGCTTTTCTAAAATGATACGCAAAGCCTGACGGCCAATACGGCCAAATCCATTTATCGCAAGTTTCATCTTATTAAGGGGAAAGTTGTACCTGTATTGTATCAATTAGATTCGTGGAGACAATTTACTTTTTAATCTTGTCGTAAGTTCTCTGCATGAGAAGCGTATCTTCCTCCAAAATAGGGGATTCACAGACAAGTACGCCTTCAATATCCTTTTTCTTAAGTACTGATAAGAATTCTTTCCAATTCGCATCACTTTTCTTTAAGGGGAGATGTCGCCGTTCACCTTTTTCCGTGTACTCAATACCTGAAAAGTGCATGTGCATCGATTTCAGTGACTTCTTGCCAAGGTATTTCTGGTATAGGTTGATCATTTCTTCCCATTCCTTTCTGGTATTCCAAGCACCATTTTCACGTGCATGCATGTGAGCAGGATCAATGCAGGGGTAAATCTTAAATTGTTTACTAATTCTCAGAACTTCTTCGATAGTCCCAAACTGTGTACGCTTTCCCATAGTCTCAAAAGCAAGGTTTACGTTTGGGAAGAGCTTTTCTTTCTTATCCATTATCTCTGCTGTTGCCTTTCGTACGTTTTCATAAGCCTCATCCGGGTCCATTCCCAAATAAAATGCAGGATGAACACAAACTGATTTTGCTCCAGCAAGCTCTGCCATCGAGAGTGCATCAAGAATCCGTATTTTACTGGCTGCTAGCTTCTCTTTCTCCTTTGCATTTAGATTTACAAAATATGGTGCGTGCACAGTTAAATACATATCTAATTCTTCAGCAGTCGAACGTATTTCCTCCATCCTGGCCTTATTTTTTGGGACACTCTGGACCCACTCTAGCTCCATTGCTGAAATACCTAGCTTCTTGGCTTGTTTAAACCCTTCTACTGACCCTCCGGGTGCCGGGGTCGAGTGAGGAGAGCCTGCAACAGCAAAACGCAGCATGGAGAAAAGTGGAGTTCATAGTGTAGTCTACATACCTACGATGCCAATTGCCCAGGATATCATCGATCGGACCCTTTCTTCTCCTCAAGGAGAAGCAGGATACTCAGTCGCGGAGAAACTACTCGATGCGGGTTTCGATGCCTGGTTTGTCGGCGGCTGCGTACGCGATATGATGCTTGGAGGTATTCCGGAAGATATTGACATCGCGACCAACGCGAAGCCTGACGATGTGTCAAAGCTATTCAAAAAGTCTGATGAGTCTTCTGCAGCTCTTGGCGCAATTGTAGTTTCAGAGAAAGGTAATTTGGTCGAAGTTACTACATACAGAGAAGAACATGAATTAAGTGACGGTAGATTCCCGGAATCAGTCACATTTACAGACCAGGAGCATGATTCAAAAAGAAGAGACATTACAATAAATGCTTTGTACTGGAATCCGATCTCTTCTGAGCTTCTGGATCCTTTTGACGGGGAAATTGATCTTAACGAAAAATTAGTCAGGTTCATCGGTAATCCTGCTGAACGAATCAAACATGATGCGCTGAGGTTACTTAGAGTAATCCGATTCAGGGCTAAGATTGACGGTAAGTATCATCCTGAAACTTTTTCAGCTTTACATGATAATGCAAAGTTAATAGAAGTGCTTTCCGGCACAAGACGGTCCGGGGAACTACAGAAAATATTGATGGGGCCTCATCCGGAAATTGCACTGGAGGATATGTGGGAGACAGATGTGATTGAGTATTTAATTCCGGAATTGCACGCATGCAAAGGTGTCGGGCAAAATCAACCTCCGCATGGTGAAGGAGATGTATGGAATCACATCATCAGACTTGTAGGCTCCTTTACAGAAGATCATGAAGCCGACGTACGCTGGGCAGGATTACTTCATGATATTGCAAAACCTGTGACGTTTTCGATTAAAGAGGATCGAATTCACTTTAATGAGCATGCGCCCAAAGGTGGTGAAATGGCCAAAGCTGTTTTGGATAGACTCCAGCTCCCGGCAAAGAGAAGAGATAAGATTTGCTGGCTGATTGAGCACCATATGATGATGTGGACATTCTTTGAAATTGATGACGACAGAAAATCATATTGGTACTACCATCCGTGGTTCATTGAACTACTTCAGCTTTTCTGGCTGGATGTAGCTGGTACAAATCCTAGTGACTTTGCTTTGTACGACAGGATTATTGATGATTACAACAGATTCCTGGATAAGAATCCAAGACCGCAAAAGCCTCTTTTAAATGGAGACGAGATAATGGAGTTACTAAAAATAGGTCCTGGAGAAGAAATTGGAAAACTACTAAAACAGCTTAACGAAGCCCAAATAAGAAAGGAGTTCACCACAAAAAAGGAGGCAATAGATTTTTTAGGGAGACTTACATAGGTAAGTATATGTATACTCCACGATAATAATTCTCCCCCCGCATATGGAACTTTCAACTTTCGCTTACACCATCGGTATTATTGAACTACTTATTGGAATCCCAATGCTTATAAAACATGAAGTTGCAGCAAAATGGGTGCTTAAGTTTTTAGATGATGACGTTACGTCTAGAGTTGTCTACGGTATTCTGGCAATTCTTGGTGGAACTGTGCTGTTTGAGAACTCTGCAATTACATACACTCCGGAAGGATTCGTAGTGTTTATAGCATGGGTAGTTACCATTAAAGGTGTTGTTATGGCTTGGGCACCTCATCTTGTAGATATGTACAAGAAGCAGTGGCTCGAAAACTACACCTTGCAACTAACAGCAGGCTCAGCAGCGACATTGCTAGGAATTGTGCTTGTAGCACTGGCAGCAATGGTTGGTTAGTCATATGCTTAGCATATGCGTAATTTGAGCCAAAATGTGGACAAGCAGAAAGTGTTGTTAATTCTGCTGTTCTTTGTGGTCTCCTTTCTTGTATACGGATCTGCACTTAATAATGGATTTGTAGATTGGGATGACCGACTACTGGTTGTTGAGAATCCAATTGTCTATGGATTAACACCTCTAAATATTTGGAAGGCATTCACTTCGTATGATCCGGAACTATATATACCACTGACTTTTTTAAGTTACCAAATTGATTATGTAATTTCGGGACTTAACCCATTTATGTTCCATCTTACAAATCTAATACTTCACACATTAAATGCGTTATTCGTTGTCGTTTTTTTACAACTGTTATCCAGAAATAGATTGATATCAATCGTAACCGGGTTACTTTTCTTAGTCCATCCAATAAATACAGAGGCAGCAGTATGGATCAGCGCACGTAAGGACCTGCTTTCATCAACGTTCTTTTTGCTGGCTCTCATCACTTACCTTAAGTTTCTTAGATCCGGATCTAGACGAAGCTACAAATGGAGCGTAATTACTTTAGCAATGGGATTGCTTGCAAAGGTGAATGTGATTGTTGCCCCTGCTCTTTTCTTTCTACTTGATTGGAATGAGGGCAGGAAGCTTTCCAAAAAATCCATCACAGAAAAGACCCCACACATCGTTATTTGTGCAGTTTTTGGATTGATAGCACTAGGTGGGAAAAGGGGTGGAACAGAGCTTCTTTGGGATAAGTTCCTGATAGGAATTCGTGCCGTAGCGCTTTATTTAAGCAAGATTTTCGTACCAACGCGTTTCTCTGTTTTGTATCCATATACAGAGCCTATTTCAATCACCACTCCGGACATCTTCCTTTCAGTAGTCTTAGTAGCGACTTTATTAATTATTTCAATTTATACTCTTAAGAAGAGCCGTATCTGCTTTTTCTCGCTGGTCTTCTTTTTGATAGCAGTAGCACCGTCTTTTTCAAATATTGCAAAAGGGCATTCGTATTTACTTGATGTTTACATAGGAAGCGATAGGTACCCGTACATAGCTTCGATTGTAATTTACTACTTGTTCGCTCTACTGGTTTATAAATTATTATCCAGATACAAGAATGCTTTTGTGTACTTATCAGTAATCCTAATATCCCTTCTGTCAGTCATTTCATATAATCAATCAGAAGTTTGGAATAGTACGGAAAGATTGTTCCTTCATACACTCAAAAACTATCCGAATGCTCAAGATGCACACAACAATATTGGGAGATTGCATTTTGAAAGAGGAGATTTCGATCTGGCAGAGAATCATTTCCGGTCGTCTCTGGATATAAGACCGACAGCAAATGCTTATTTCAATCTTGGTCAGGTTTTCAGAGAAAGAGGAAATCTTGGTAGTGCTTTAAACCAATTCAAGAAAGCTATAGATACAAATCCGTTTTATGAACTGGGGTACATTAATATTGGCACGTTCCTTCTGAGAGAAGGCGAGGCTGCGCAATCAATAGAGTATTTTAAAAAGGCAGTAGAGCTGGATCCTTCACTTTCAATATCACACTTTAATCTCGGAGAGGCATACAGCATCACGGGAGAAACCGAAAAAGCTATAGAGGCTTACAAGAATGTAATTAAACTTGACCCGTATGATGCTGAAGCAGCACAGAAAATCAGAAATCTATCAAGAGGAGATTCACGTTAGTACTATTAGAATCTGTGACATGAAACTACGTGATTTTGGAATTGCCATCCTCGTTGCAATTATTGTGTTCGGCGTAATGACCTTCCTCTAGTCTTTACGTTAAACCAAAAAATTGATCCGATTGATTCGGGCTATTAATAGTCCGGATTTTTTAAAGAAAAGCCAAAAGTGCTACATCTGCAAGGACTGATCCTATTCCCGCAGATGTTGTAGCACCAATAGTTCCAACTGCTCCACCTGCTACTGCAGCCGTACCTCCAACTGCAACTGCTTCGTGTGCTCCTACAGGAGGCGGCGGACTGTATGTATAAGGTACGACTTCAGGGCCCGGTGGGACACCAGGCGCCTGAGGAAGAACTGGTTGAGGTACGCCTGGCTGACCAAATGAAGGATCTATAACTGTACTGTTGGCTTGCTGAGCTATGTAGGCTTGATGTTGTGCGGGTGTTAATGTCATTGAAGAAGCACCCGCTTCAATCGGAGGGTAAGGGTATGGCCCTGGACCAGGAGGGGGAACAACTGGAGGATGGGGTCCTGGAGGAGGCCAAATTGTAGGATCAACTTTACCCGCTGCGTACAGTCCAACGTACGCGCCTCCAGCATCTACAGCGCCTTCACGTAGAATTCCTTCCATTTCAGCTGCCATAGCAACTCTACATTTTATGCCCTTATTTCTAACTTTCAAGTAAAATCATCATTTTACTTCCTCGTCTATATTTGCTCTTCCTTTAAACAATATCAGGTTATTATGGTGGTGTCTGCTGGACGAAATTATAACCGACCTTCGCTGAAGCTACGGTCGGCAGGCCGATCTGAGGCGCGGCGGCTGAAAAACCTTCGCGCGGGACAGCCGCCGCGCCGCCGTTTCCGTAACGATTTGTAACTGCTCTTTTGCGCTAAACGAAGAGTCAAGAGTTTCGGACATAACTCTTTCCGGTTTCCGTCGGTGCCAGCTTCGCTTTTCGTTTTTTTGCCCCCCTTTTTTTATTTGTATTGTCTTATTCTTTGCTCTTGATGCGCGGAAAATCTGTTTTGGTTTCTATTGGCTTTCCATTTCTATCAAAAATCATGCGCACCATATCTTCCATAATGTCAAAATTTATATGTCTTTTCCTCAGTGTAACTTCTGTTTGCCCATTACGAGCAGGCAGAACCTTAATATCCGTTTCACTCTGTTCTAAGTATTTTATTCCTGACAACAGAGTAACAAGATTAAAGATAGTTTCACGGGGCAGATCCTCAATTTTTGGACTCATTTGTGCCACCCGAATTTCACCATCAATTATTTCTACCATTCTCAATGGCTCTTTGTCGGTTGATAATACTGTAACCTGATTATCACCCTGGTTTGCATCTGTAACCAATATCAAAATATCTTCATCTATACCCATTGCCGATTTTACCCAGCCCTTCAATCGTTGGATCTTAGCATCATCGAGATTACGTTGGTTTTGAAGATCGCGAATAATTGATGGATCACTCATATTTTTTACTTTTTCAACATCTTCCCCAAGAAAACTTGGATCATCGCATGCTAATTGTAGCAGACGAACAAGATCACCACGCCAGGTAGAATTTTTGTTTTCATTTAAATGATTAACTCCTCCAAGCTTTCTACCATCTTTATAAACAACTAAATTAAATTCTTTCATATTTGGATGGTTAATTTCAATCTTTATGCTTGGATCTTTCTTTACGGCATCTATCAGTGGTTTGTGTCGCCTGCCAAGTTTTTCTAATGCTTTATCTACAAGGTTTTCGGATTCTTCTCTTAATTCCGGTACAAAAGCTCCGCCTTTTTTGGGTGCATCAGCAAAATTTTGACCTTCCACATTATTGCCTAATTGAAAAATTTCTCTATTTTCTTTTAGGTTATGGAATTGAAAAAATGAACTACCGCCAGCTTACGCAGGCGGTGTCCTAGAGGGCAAGCTTCGCT
>CAZYBL010000059.1:0-7235 GCA_964645805.1 uncultured Candidatus Peribacteria bacterium
GATTCTAAATTATTAATATGGATGAACCTAAACCTAACCTAGCACACGCGAGGTCTCTAAAACCTTCTGCACTCTGGGTTGATGAAGAATTGTTGGGTGCTGGGGAGGATGCGCAAACATCTCTTGAACGGTTAAGCGCAAGTGGTGCGGATCCAGAAAGAGTTAAAACTGCTCAAATTGTGATACTTGATCTGGCAAAATCATTTGCGAACCTTGCAGAAACAACTATTGAAAATCCTGGTGAAAACTCAAGTCCAGATGAGGCTGCGCTTGCGTTTAGTCTTGCAATTGCGAAATTAAATACAGTTTTGCATTCACTCAATAAGGATGTAGGCGATGGCCATAAAATCTCCAGAATATTAACTGCAATGAGTCGAACTGGATTGAGAAATATCGCAAAATTATGCTTCCCCAAGTGCTGATCAAGATTAGATCAGATGTATTAGATTAGGTAGTACGACTTACCTGACCTACCTAACCTAAATATCATTTTTTTAATAACAGAGATACAATTCAATCTATGAGTACCACTTTCGCAGTCGGCATCGTCGGCTCAATCATTTTAGTTGCAGGGGCAGCTCTGCCTTCCAAAAAAGTTTCGCATCCAGCTAGGCTGCCAAAAAACTGGTTCTTTGTTTTCGGAAACCTCTCCATGTTCACGTATGCGGTGCTGAATTTTATTGCTGGGGGATCGATATTTTTCATATTCCTTCAGATACTAATTGCCGTCTCGACTCTACTAATGATGCTGAATACGCCGGACAGGCTGGATACACCGATATTGGCAATTGCTGGGATTGGGCTTGTAATTTGGTCTATCCGGCTTTTTGAAGGATATGGGACAGTTCTATTTGTTATAGGACTTGTAACCCTTGGGCTTGGATTTGCCATGAATATGGGGACGGTGCGTAGGAATGCTTTTTTGGCTTTAGGAAGCGCAATAATCGCAGTTTTTAGCTACTTGATGGCTGATTGGATATTCTTTTGGTTAAATGTGTTTTTTGCACTATTCTCCGGATACTACGTTTTGAAGCTAAGTAGGGGAAAATAGCCTATTTGACAACAATTCTTCACACTCTGCAACACATATTTACCTCTTTTAACAAAAAGACCCACATTTCGCTTGATAGAGCCAAAATCCATCTGTAGCATTGATCGGCTTATATTTTTGTATTGCGCTCTGTGTCAAAAGATGTGATTGAACTCATCGGCATTGTAGAAGAGTCCTTCCCCAATGCCACCTTCCGAGTAAAAATCCTAAGTTCCCAAGCGAAAGACCACGAACTTCATTGCACATTGGCTGGACGCATGCGGAAGTTCCGCGTGCGAATTCTCCCAGGTGATCGGGTAAAAGTAGAGATCACCCCGTATGACCTGGAGAAAGGGCGTATTACATATCGCTTTCGATCTGATCAACCTCTTCCTCTGGACGAAGAAGAAAAAGAGCCGGAAGACTCAGAATCCGATCAAGCACAATAACTTTTCACTTTTCACTCTTCACTTTTAACTCTCATGAAAGTCCGAGCTTCCGTAAAACCAATGTGCAAAGACTGCCGAGTCGTCATCAGACGGAGCGGAGGGAAGAAGAAGATGGTAAGAAGAGTTGTTTGTAAGAATCCTAAGCACAAACAGCGGCAGGGGTGACGACGGACGACAATCAACACGCTCGCTTCGTTCGCTGTCAACAATCGACAATCAACCCACCTTACCTACCTTACATACCTAACCTACCCAACCTAATCAATCCATAACCTACCAACTACAAACTAAATATGCTCAGAATCGCAGGAGTTGTCCTCCCGGCAGAAAAAAGAATCGTGATTGCACTCACAGAGATCAAAGGCATTGGGCAATCTTTGGCTTTGAAATTAATTCGTGAACTTAATATCAATCCTGATGCAAAAACCTCAGCTCTTTCCGAAGAAGAACAGGCAAGACTCAGGTCCCGGATTGAACAGGAAGAAGTTGAGGGAGATTTATCGCGCAAGGTTTCTATGGACATTAAGCGCTTGCAGGATATTGGGACATGGAGAGGTTATCGTCATCGCAGAAAGCTCCCCGTCAGAGGTCAGACGTCCCGAAGGAATGCGAGGACGAAGAGAGGTAAGAAGAAGACAGGACTTTCTGGTCGCGTAACTCTTACTAAAACTTAGAATTTATTTATGGCTACTCCCAAAAAACCAGCAAAGGTCAAAAAGAAGAAAATTAAGAAGACAGTTCCCAAGGCTCGCGTGTGTGTACATGCGGGAGAGAACAATACTCTTATCACCTTCACAGATCTGGATGGAAATGTTCTGGGTGGAAGTAGTTGTGGAAGGGCAGGCTTTAAGGGCACAAGAAAATCAACTCCTTATGCTGCAAAGGTTGCCGCGGAACAAGCTGTGGAAGCCATTCAAGGATTTGGTATTCAATCAGTACAAGTTGAAGTCAAAGGACTTGGGCCAGGCAGAGAGCAGGCGATAAGAGGAATTCAGGGTGCGGGAATAGATTTGGATGCGATTATTGATAGAACTCCTATTGCTCATGGAGGGTGTAGACCTAAGAGGCGGAGGAGAGTTTAGTTAAATGTTAATTGTTAACTGTTAATTGTTGTCATGAAATTCACTGGACCAAAAGCAAAGCGCTGCAGGAGACAAGGTACGAATATCTACGGAAGTGATAAGTACGACAAGGTTCTCCAGAAAAAACCCCAGCCACCTGGGAAAGGCCCTCGTGCACGTCTGGGTCGAAAATCTGAATATGCACAACAGTTAACAGAGAAGCAGAAAGTAAGAGATATTTATGGGTTGTCTGAACGCCAATTCCATAATCTTTACAAAGAAGCAGTCGCATCCAAAGGCCAGACGGGTGATGTATTCAAGCAACTTTTGGAGCGAAGACTCGACAATACTTTGTACAGGGCAGGTTTTGCACTCACGCGTCTTCAAGCACGACAATTCATAAGCCATGGGCACTTTGCAGTCAATGGCACAAGAGTAACCATACCCTCATATCGTTTACGTGAAGGCGATGTGGTCGAAATTCGCGAAAAGAGTAAAGGGTCGCCGGTTTTTGGACCGATCCTTGAAGCTCACGAGAAATATATGCCGCCGGGATGGATGAAGGTGGATGGCGGCAAAATGAAAATTGAGATTATTTCACTCCCTGATCCTGACGATGCCGAACAGGCAATAGATATGCGTCAGGTCATTGAGTACTACTCTAGGAAATAATATTTCCTGATTCCCTTCCCAACTTTCCTATGCACATCATTCAGGAAGAAATAGGCCCACCGGTGTTTAGCACCAACCCTGCTACAAAGGGTGACGACAATCATGCAGTGTTTGTAATCTCACCTTTGCCTCCGGGATTTGGTGTGACACTTGGAAATGCAGTAAGAAGAGTACTGCTTTCCAGCTTGCCGGGTGCGGCTGTTACATCTGTGCGCATAAAAGGCGCTCAGCACGAATACACAACTGTAAAAGGTGTTAGTGAATCTGTTGTAGATATATGTTTGAATCTTAAACAATTAAAGCTTAGAAAATTCAATAAAGATCCGGAGGTAATAACGCTTTCTGCCAAGGGTCCAAAAACCATCAAGGCAAAGGACATCAAGGTCTCTTCCGACATAGAAGTTCTTGATCCAGATACTCATATCCTTACCATCGAGAAGGGCGGCCAGATAGATATGGATATTACGGTAGAGAAAGGGGTTGGATATTCTCCTGCAGCAGAAAGAAACAAGAAACAAAACGAACCCGGGCTTATTCACATCGATGCCATCTTTAGTCCTGTTGAGCGTGTCAAATTTGATGTTGATTCATCCCGTATTGGTCAGCGAACGAATCTGGATAAATTAGTACTGGATGTTAAGACTAATGGATCTTTGACTGCAGAGGAAGCAATGCAATTCTCATCGCAGCTTCTTAAGAGCTACTTTGAGTACTTTGGAAGCGCAGACAAGATAGTAGAACAAGACTTTATTGCAGACTTTGCTCGTGCTGGTGCCGCAGGGGGTGCACAGGATGATGATTCGGCTCCGGTTAAAGAAAGCTACACTCCAATTGAGATCCTCAATTTCTCACCGCGAACGCTCAATGCTCTTATCAATGCAGGTGTTGGAAGCATCGAGCAGCTGACAAAGTGTACAGAGGCATCGCTTAGCAACTTCCGTGGATTTGGAGCAAAGGCTTTGGACGAGGTCAGGGATACGCTTGCGGAAAGGGGTTTGGCTTTAGCAGATGAATCACTTGAAATGTAGATATGAATAACTTTATTTCCATGTTTTGGTATAACCAGGGGGTCACTAGTCACTCGTCACTAGTCACTAGTCATGTGACAAGCGACCAGCGACAAGCGACCAGTGACGCTACCCAGAATAATATTGCTTTCAAATAACCAGTAAACTTATGAGACACCAAAAGTCCAGACTCAGGCTTAAGCAAAAACCAGCTCACGCGAGGATGCTCAAGCGTAATTTGGTTACATCACTTCTTTTGTATGAGTCAGTTAGGACAACCAAAAAGAGAGCCAAAGTCATTCAGCCGGTGATTGATAAGCTTGTATTGGTTGCTAAAACGAAACCAGCTCACACAGCAATTCGCATGATCAACAAAACTGTAACGGACAAAAACGCTAGCAAGAAAATTATGGAAGTTTTTAAAGATAGATATGCAGATCGTTCATCGGGTTTAACTAGGATGGTTCCTGTGGGTGCGAGGAAGGGAGATGGGGCTGAATTAGTTGATTTGAGTTTGGTGGAGGGTTCGGACGTCGGACAGAGGACGTCGGACGTCGGGAAAGAAGCTGAATCAACTAAATCAAGTCCGAAGTCCGAGGTCCGAAGTTCGTCTAAGAAGAAATCTAAAACCAATAAAAAACCATGAGAACAACAATTGTGAAACCACAGGCTCCAAAATGGATTTTGATTGATGCTGCTGATCAGTCTCTCGGGCGTCTGTCGGCACAAATAGCAACAATGCTCAGGGGCAAACACAAACCTCAGTTCTCACCACATCAGATGCATGGTGATCATGTTGTTGTAATCAATGCTTCTAAGCTCAAATTCCAGCCAGCTAAACTCCACAGAAAAAAATACTTCACTCATACGGGATACTTTGGAAACTTAAAGACTATTACTCTTGGGGCATTGTTCGAAAAAGATCCTGTTAAGGTTATCGAAAAGGCTGTTAAAGGAATGCTTCCGAAGAATCGGTTGAGAAATGAAATGATGAAGAGGTTGCATGTTAGTGCTGATGATAGTCATGAGTATGAGGCGCAGAAGCCAGAATTGTTAACAATTAACACTACGTGTCCGTAGGACAATTGACACGCTCGCTACGCTCGCTTTTAACAATTAACTTACCTAACCTACCCTACCTACCCTACCTGACCTAATCTACAAACTACTAATTACCAACTAATATGTCTCCAACAACCTCCAAACGCCAATACCACTACTCTGCCGGAAAGCGGAAGACTGCGATTGCGCGTGTGAAGCTTTACGAGGGAGGATCAGGAGCTGCAAAAGTCAATAGTAAAGATCTTAAGGATTACTTTACTCCTGTTCAGAGAGAGAATGCCTTAGCTCCATTATCACTTACGGATAATGCCAAAGTGTTTGATGTTGAAGTAAAAGTCGAAGGGGGAGGGAAGTCTGCTCAGTCAGACGCGATGCGTCATGGAATAAGTCGGGCGCTTGTCTTGTACAACCCTGATCTACGTCCAACACTCAAGAAAGAAGGATTCCTAAGACGTGATGCAAGGATCAAGGAGAGGAAGAAGCCGGGGTTGAAGAGAGCAAGAAAGGCACCGCAGTGGGCGAAGAGATAAATCGGGTTTGTTGGTTATTGGTTTTTAGTTTTTGGTTATGTAAAAAACCCTCGCGCCCGCGAAGGGGCGCTCTGGTTTTATTGATTGTTTAACTAGAGCACCCGTTCCCGGGTGCGAAGTCTATCAACCAATAACCAAAAACCAAAAACCAGCAAACTTCTCAATTGCGATCTAAGCTGCTGGAGACAGTTCCATTTTCATATAGTAGAGACTCGTCCCATCCTCCGTATCCAAAATAAACCTAGCATCCAGATCCAAAAGCTGTGTAATTGTCTGGCACATCTTTAGAAGAGTGGGGGCGGGGATTCCAATGCCGCTTTCAAGACAGGTTGCGCAAAGACCTGCGGCGTCTTTTGACTTTAGGAATGGATCACCTTTTTCTGTGATTATATTTCTGAGTGACTCCTGAACACCCACAATATATCTTTCTATATACATCTCCAATTCCTCCACAGGCAACTCATGGACCTCCGGCAATACTTCCAGGATATCCAGGTCGCTATGGATGGCGTGCGCGATGCAGGCTTCGATAGACATTTTTGTTTGTGTGTATTTTTTTAAGTTAGTTAATTATTATAGCATTTCGGAGTCCAAAATTCAATATGACATGATAAGTAAAGTTTGCAAGGGTGAGGCAAAATGGTAAGGATTGTCCTCTATATATAGAACTATGATGATCTCCCAATAATTCTCCATCCTTCCGGTACGCTTATAGGATTCTAGAAACTTTATAAGGCATGGCAAAATATGGAAGCTTTATAAAGTTTGGTGTAATTGACAAAACTATGCAATGGATATATAATATTGTTGTGACAGAAAAAAGAAGGGAAAAAATTGGCAGCCGCGGATTACCCGGTTCTCATTTATATTCTATAAAGGTTGGTGAAGGCATGAAGCAAATGGGGTTCAAGTCCCCGCCACCGGATAATAAGTTTTATCATTTTAAAAAAGGGGAAGAGCTTGTTTGGTATAGAGAAGGAGGTTCTGAGCGGGGTGCTATAAGGTATTCAGATGGACATGAAGTTGATTTGGATCAATGGATAAATTCATACGATGTTTCTCAGGAGTTGGATCAAACACCGAAGCATAAAGAGATATCGGATCGCATAGGTAGTGTGGCAAGAGATATTAGCTTTGCAACAATGTATTTCATGGAGGCACCCAAGGGAATGGCGGAGGCTATTGCTGAAATCATAATCAGTGATGCAGATAAGGGTGAATTGGTCATTGCTGTAGATGAAAAAGGATACACTGACAAAGACAAGAAAAAATTAGCTGCATACAGAGTAATCGCAAGGAATCTTGGATTTGCAGTCGGCAAGTTTCACAAAGAAGGAGGTTTTGCCACGGCTGTAATACGACCTCGCGATTCTTGAGAAAGTGGTCGAGCTTCGGAAAGAATACGTTTTCTGAGAGCAGGTTTT
>CAZYBL010000060.1:0-7193 GCA_964645805.1 uncultured Candidatus Peribacteria bacterium
GAATGGGCTGTGCTATACAGACTGTATGTAAGCTCAGTCTTTAACATTCTGGGGCCACCTCGCGATTACGAGGAGCTATGCTTGGCCGTTCTCGCACGATCGTTGAATCTGAATTCGCAGCCTAATCGTGAAGAGATTATCCGACTCGCGAAAGAGCGGATGGTCTTCGAACGCAGCGGAATTCGCTAGCTCAAATGGGCACTTGATCCAGGCGCGCTCGCGGATCTTGGGATGCCCTTCGATGTTGCCAACGCTGATCCTGGATTTGCGAGGGCATTGTCGCAAATCAATGGTGCCTACCAAGCAGTCAAGAAACAATGCCAGGCGTGAGCATGGATGCTCGGAGCGCAAATGAGCGGTGGCCAATGGCTGCCGCTTTTCTTATTGTCTGAACCACGGATAGCACGGATTGCGCGGATACCACGGATGGCTTGAATCAAGCTTGCTTATTAATAATCCGTGTAATCCGTGTCATCAGCGTAATCTGTGGTTCAGACAAGGGGGCATTATTCACTATTCATTATTCATTATTCATTATTCATTATTCATTTCCCAATTACTTCCCCAATCTCCTCCGCCATATCTTCCGCAGCCTTGGCTGTCGCCTCTTTCCAATCAGCTCCATTTGAGGCGAAAATAATTCCTCTGGATGAATTCACAATCGCTCCGGTTCCATCGGGGATAAAACCAGGCTTCGTATCCTCCGCTCCCCCACCCTGCGCACCGTAACCTGGGATCAGGAACGGGCAATGCGGCATCAGAGTGCGCAAGTACTTAAGTTCCTCCGGATAAGTTGCACCGACAACGGCGCCGACAGCGCTCAAATTAGATTCAGGCCCGAGCAAATCAGTGCCCCAACTTTCAACCAGTTGGGCCATGTGCTCATGAACCGCTTCATCGCCGGTTGGAAGGTCCTGCAGTTCGCCGGAACTTGGGTTGGAAGTTTTAACAAGCACAAAGATTCCTTTATCGTTTTCTTTGCAGCGTTCGATAAAAGGTTTCACTCCGTCGGATCCGAGGTAAGGTGAAACGGTTAACGCATCAACAGGACTGTCTTTATAAAGATAAGCCTCGGCATAAGCATCGCAAGTGGATCCAATGTCATTGCGTTTTCCATCTGCGATTACAAGAAGATCTTTTGTCTTTGCATATTCACAGGTTTCCCAAAATGTTTTCATTCCTTCCCATCCCATAACTTCGAAGTAAGCAAGCTGCGGTTTGATCACGGGTGCTGTGCCTGCGATTGAGTCGATGATTCCTTTGCAGAATTCCAGTACTCCACTGGCATCAGAAGAAATTCCTTCAGGAAGCTTCTTTAGGTTAGGATCCAGACCAACGCAGATGGGGGCTTTTTCTTTGGATTTTTTGGTGAGAGAGTCTGTGAAGTGCATCGAGGGTATGTTACCTGTTTCTCCCTCTCCCCCCAACCCCCTCTCCAGGGGAGAGGGGGAGTCTAGATACTGGCTCCCCTTCCTCCAGTGGAGGAAGGGGGTGGGGGATGGAGGAGTCATATCCCTATACCCTGCCTATACTGCACTGCCTCTCCCACATGCTCAGTCCCAATATCCTCATCCCCTGCCAAATCCGCAATTGTCCGGGCAACTTTGATAACCCGATGATATGCACGTGCGGATAAATTCATCTTTTCGGTTGCCTTTCTAAGGAGTGCCCTGGCTTCCTCTCCAAGTTCGCAAAGATTATCAATATGTTTAACACTCATTTCGTTATTGAGTGAGATCGGAAAATTTTCGAATCTTTCTTCCTGTTTTTTGCGCGCTTCCGTCACGCGGGCAAGTATGTCCGCGCTACGTTCGACATCTTTATGCGGTGGCTTTTCCAGTTCTTCAATTGGAACTGCTTGCACATCAATCGTAAGATCAATTCGATCAAGTAGTGGTTGTGAAATTCTTCTTTGAATTTTTGTGGAAGCTCCAACAGAAAACTCCGGAGGATTCATTGCAGCAACCATAATAAAGTCCGCCGGAAAAGTTACACTTCCATGCGCACGCGTGATTGTAATCTTACGATCTTCCAGTGGTTGACGTAGCACTTCCAAAACTTGCGCGGGAAATTCCGCGAGTTCATCCAAAAACAAAACTCCCCTATGCGCCAAAGTGATTTCACCGGGTCCTGGTATCTGCCCTCCACCGACTATACTCACTCCGCTTGCAGTGTGATGGATTAATCTGAAAGGCCTAGCTTGAATCAGTGGAGTATCTTCGGGTAGTAGGTTTGCAATGGAATAAATTTGTGTTACTTCGATAGATTCTTCATTCGAAAGAGGAGGCAGAATGCCCGAAAAAGCCCTAGCTAATAACGTTTTTCCAGATCCCGCTACTCCGCTCAAAATCACGTTATGGCCGCCCGCAGCGGCGATTTCCAGAGCTCTTTTGGCATGTTCCTGGCCGCGGACGTCGGCGAAATCAATTTCATTTCGAAGCGGAGGTTCATGAACCTCCGCTGTGACGGGCAAAGCCGGCTCCGGCGTCACCTCCCCCATCAAAACATCAACAAGTTCTCTTATCGAACTTACTCCGATCACATTAAGTCCGGAAATTAGCGCTGCCTCTGCGGCATTAACTTTTGGGACAACCAAAGTTGAGATGCCATGTTCTCTGCAAGCGATTGCGGCGGGCAACACTCCGGTCACGTGACGCAATGTTCCGTTAAGTGCGAGCTCACCAAGGAACGCCATGTCTTTGAGCGCGTCAAGATCTATCCTAAGTGTTCCGTTAATAATGATCATGCCGAGTGCAATAGCGAGGTCATAACGTGGCCCCGACTTTTTTAGGTCAGCTGGTGCTAAGTTCACCGTGATCACTTTTGAGGACGGATATCTGAGTTTGCTGGATCGCAAAGCCATGCGCACACGTTGTTTACTTTCTTTCACAGCCATGTCACCAAGGCCGACAATAAACATGCCTGGCTGATCGCTTCTGGTTGCTCCTACTTCGACAGCAATCTTTTCGCATTGCAGTCCAAATGATGCAAATGACGTTAAATTCGCGAGCATAGAATTTGTATAAAAGGGATTAAGTGTACAATAGAGCACCAGCTATTCAAGTAGTTTTGTTGGACACAAGTACACCAATCTGTTCCCATTAGTGTATGGGTGAACCTTGTGCTCCTCACTTGGCGTTAGGTAAAACGGGCGAAACAATCGCAGCTGATTACTTGCGCAAACAAAAGTACAAAATTTACAAGACGAACGTTCAGCTAAGTTACGATGAAGTCGACATCATTGCTTTTGATAAGCAAGAAAAAACACTTGTGTTTGTAGAAGTTAAGACACGCAAAAAAAATTACGGCTATTCCCCTCTTATGAATTTGACTTACTCGAAAAAGAAAAAATTATTTAGATCGATGCGAAGGTGGATAAGTGAAAATGAATATGAGGAGAGCACGCGAGTGGATGTGATTTGTGTTTGCGAAAATAAAGTTACTCAGCATCTTAAGGGGATTACGATGGGAGACCAATCAGTTTATTAGTTTTTTGTTTTTGGTTTTTGGTCCTACGGACATGTAGTGTTATCTAACTAAAAACTAAAAACTAAAAACCAGCAAACCCTCTCTGTTTTATTTGATGGAGAAATCGACATCAATTCTGTATTGTAAGTAGTACTCTTACCAATCATTTTTATGAAAGAAAAACTAGATCCCGTGCGCTTTGGCCTGGCCCTTGGCTGCACATGTTTCATCGGTGTTTTATTTCTGGGAGTAGTTTCCAGCTACTTTGGCTATGGATCAGAAATGGTCAAGATCATCGGAACAGTTTACAAAGGTTACGACTCCACAATCGCAGGCAGCTTTATGGGAGCAGGTTGGGGGATTGCTGACGGGTTTATTGGGGGGTGGTTGTTTGCTTGGTTTTATAATAGAGTTTAGATCTTAGTTTATTGTTGGAGTATTGGGGGTCGCTGGTCACTAGTTACTAGTCTGGTTTTTGACCAGCGACCAGCGACCAGCGGCTAGTGACCCCTTGAGCCTAAAAATGTCAACCAAACCATCTGCATCCCAACCCTACCCATTTCTCTTTCAGCGCTAAATTGAGCCCAAAAGTTAGGAATATTGAACCTTGTAATGTTAAGGGTTATTGTCAATGCGTGATTGATTCTTTGAGTCCTATAGGCGGACGTCAAATTAAGGATGACGAAGAAAGCCTATTAAGCCAAGTCTTATGCCAAAGACCATATGTGCTGGATCCGGTAGATAAGGCTATGTGCATGGCGCATCATCATTGCAGAGTTGCACGGGATGCTGAGCATGCTCAGCGCAGATTTATAATTATAGATACTGCAGATCAAGCTGCTAAGTGCATGTTTAAGAATAGTTGTTCCAGAGCGGAGAGATGCCAAGTGCCTGGATATGGATTTTAAAAAAAATATTGCTAACAACTTGCTTTTACTTTGATTTTCCGTAGAATCCCGGTAAACCACGTCAGTCGCGACTGACCGTGGTAAATCACAGTTCTATCAAGAGAGGCGATCAAGGATCTGGCCTGCTAAAACGCCCCCCAACCATCCTTCGGGAAACGGTGGGAAATCCAGCCCTTCGGGGGAGAGATAGCCAAGTAGTTTGACTCTTCCTCTGGGGAAAGAGATCTTTCTGATGACAATTGACAATTAACACGCTCGCTACGCTCGCTTTTGACAATTGACTAGTGACTAGTGACGAGTGACTCCCAATATTTCTATAACCAATTAACAATTCCCATTTGTCCCATGTCATATTTCTTCACATCAGAGTCCGTCACCGAAGGTCATCCCGATAAAATTTGTGACCAAATCTCCGACGCAATATTAGACGCAGTGCTTACTGACGACCCTGGTGGTGCGTGCTGTTGCGAGTGTTATACAACTACAGGATTAATCATTGTAGGCGGAGAGATTACAACAACAACTTATGTAGATGTTCAAAAAGTAGCGCGTGATGTCCTTAAAGAAATTGGATATAACAATTCAGACTTTGGAATTGATTACAAGAGTTGCAGTGTAATCAATGCGATTCATGAGCAGAGTTCTGATATTGCACAGGGAGAAAAGACAGAAGAAGGAAAACACAAAGCTCAAGGAGCAGGGGATCAGGGGCTAATGTTTGGTTACGCGTGTAATGAGACACCGGAGCTTATGCCTCTTCCCATTACACTTGCACACAAATTAGCTAAGCGCTTAGCGCAAGTAAGGAAAGAGGGGATTATTCCTTGTCTCAGGCCCGATGGTAAAACTCAAGTTACGGTTGAATATGATGATCAGGATAGAGCAGTTAGAATCGATACAGTTGTAATTGCTGCACAACACGATGAAGGGATTGATGGAACCCGAATCAGATCCGACATTATTGAACATGTAATCAAACCGGTTTGTGGAAATTATTTGGATCACAATACTAGGTATTTAATTAACGAAACCGGTCAATTCATCATCGGAGGACCTCACGGAGATACAGGGCTTACTGGTCGCAAAGTTATTATTGATACTTACGGTGGAGTTGGGAGGCACGGCGGTGGAGCATTTAGCGGCAAAGTTCCAAATAAACAGGACAGAAGCGGTGCGTATATGGCGCGCTATATTGCGAAAAATGTCGTCGCAGCAAAGTTAGCTGATAAGTGCGAGATACAAATCGCGTATGCAATCGGATACCCGGAACCTGTTTCAGTCCATGTTACAACTTTCGGAACTGGAAAAGTCAGTGATCGCGAAATTGAGCGTGCTGTAAGAGAAGTTTTTGATATGACTCCGGAGGGAATAAATCGTGAGCTGGATTTGCTAAAGCCCCAATATCGTCAGTTAGCCACTTATGGGCATATGGGGAGGGAGGATCTGGGAGTTAGGTGGGAGGAATGTGATAAAGTTGAGGAGCTTTTGAGGGTGATTCAAAAAGTTGGGGCAGTCATTTAGGTCCGGTAGGTCCGGTAGGTAAGGTATGTAAGGTAGGTTAAAAATATCTTGATTTGTTAAATCTGATATCGCAAATAAGATTGCTTTCGGGATCAAATTATTCAACATTCCCCGTGGCAAGCAGCCCCTCTAGTTTGCGGCCAAATGCTGTGCGAGCATATGCGGAAACAATGTCGGTGCATTCATGGAGTGACTTTCCGGTTCTTTGGCGTAAAGCTCTGGCTTCTGTTTCCACATACTCAAGATATTCGCATCGCACATTTTCACCTATCTTTGTTGTATCTGTCATAAGCTAATATTTCCATATTCTTCATCCATAGTCCATCAGGTTCTGTCGAGATAGACAAATCCCAGCTGCGAGCTATAGATAAACTCGCATAGAATCGTTACAGTACAAAAAGATTATGGACTTAACTCAAATAATACTTTTAGCCAGCGCAATAGTTTTCATTTCGTTTTTCATAAGGGGCATGACTGGCTTTGCGAATGCACTAATCTTGGTGCCTTTATTATCGCTGTTTTTAGACATCAAAATCGTTGTTCCAATTGCAGCTTTATTAGGACTTGTCTCGGGGATGCTTTTGCTTAGAGGTACAAGAAAAGAAATTAGCAAAGAGTTTATATTTATTCTGATATTTGTAGTGATAGGCACAGTCATTGGAACTCATCTATTTGTAACTTCCAGTCCAGAATTATTGAAAACTTTTTTGGGAATAGTAATTATCATATTTTCCATACAAATATTTCTTAATAAAACGTTTAAGAAAATTAATAAATGGTGGGGAGTATTTTTCGGAGTTTTGTCAGGAATCTTAGGTGGAATGTACAGTGCAAATGGGCCTCCTTTGGTTATCTATTTCGGTAACAAGCTCGAAAAAAAATCTTTCAGAGCCACTATTAACGCAATCCTATTTATTGGTGCTATTTGGATTAATCTGCTTTATGCGGCAAGGGGTGTGATGACACTTGAAATAATCAAACTTGCGCTGATGTTTTTGCCTGCGCTTGTAGTAGGAATTTATCTTGGTTCAAAAGTGCATTACAAAATCAATGAAGTTATGTTTAAGCGTTTGGTTGCCTCGATATTGTTTGTTGTGGGGGTTGCGTTTATTCTTTAGTTGGAACAGGCTCAGCATCCTCTTCAGTAGGGACTGATGGTTCGGGCGGATTTTCATCTGTAAGAACATTTCTGATCGCATCTCGCATTTCATGAGTATCCTCAATGACGGTAAGTATCGTAATATTATGTTTTACTGGTATCAAAGAAGAGATTTCGCCTCATGCGTTGTCTAATTC
>CAZYBL010000061.1:0-7143 GCA_964645805.1 uncultured Candidatus Peribacteria bacterium
AAACAAACTGAATCAATTAAACAATATGGCAACCTTTTATTTTCTTAAGCTTTTTAGATTTTTCAGGTGCTTCTCTGTTTGCTTATATCCTGGATGAATCTTTTGGACACGCTCAAGTGCCTCTACAGCTTCTTCTAACCTCCCCGTTTCCGCTGCCACAGCAGCAAACCTATAAAACGATTTTTCATCCCATGCATAAATCTCAGTCGCCCTCTTAAATTCCATATAAGCCTCTTCACTCCTACCTAACTGCTGATACTTAACACCCAAGTTAAAGTGAGCTGACGCATATGAATCACCATGTTCCACAGCATCTTCCAGTACTTCCACAGCCTCGAAGAGCTTTCTCTGATCATCCAAAATAGTAGCTAAGTGGAAATAAGGAAGAAGATCATCTTCTGCGTAATGACCCCGCTCTTTCGACCTCTCTATAGCCTTTTTAAATTCCTTCTTAGCTTCTTCAACTTTATCCTGATTTAAAAGCAAAAGACCTTTGTTATTGTAGGGTCTAGGAGCATCAGGATCGAGTGAAATTGCCTTCTCATATTCTTCCATTGCTTCATCTTCCTTGCCTAGAGTAACAAGAGCAGTCCCTAAACTATTATGAGCAAGAACCGACTGAGGATTACATTTTACAGCTTGCCTGAATAGTGACTCCGAGTTTTTCCAAACATCTAATTGCTTCATTGTAAGAAAACCAAGGACTACTAAGAGCGCATATCCTGCTATTTTCATAAACTTGATTTTTCTTAAAAACGGAACAAGCGTCACACACACTATAAATATCAGCCCTACTTGAGCAATATACGGATATCTATCTGATGCAAAAAATACATATCCATTTTTCCAAAACGTAGAAAATGAAGGAAGAAGCATCAGCAAATAGAAAATAACTCCAAAGAATACAATTCTTCTTTTCTTAAGTGATATAAGAGCAAAAATCAATCCAGATACAATTAGCACTAAGTAAATAAGAAACTCAACATTTAAAGTCTCGAATGGATAATCTTGCAAATAAATAATATTGAGTTTATGTGGAACGATTAGTTTCCAAACGTAAAAGACAGCTCCCTTTAAGCTTAAAAATACTTTTTCTATATCGGTTAAAAGGGAGATTTGTATCTTTTTGCCCAAGACCGCGATTACTCCAAAGACGATGCTTAAAGCTATAAATGGAATTTTTTCAATTATCATCTTACTTCCAATTTTCCTTCTGTAAAAAATGTCAATTAGTATTAGTACAAAAGGAAGTAATATTACCGAGATCTTTGAGGCCAGTGCTAATAGGAAAAATATTCCGCTCCACACAATCAAGTACTTACGCTCGTTTGATAAATATTTGATGTAGAACAAAACTGATGCAAAGAAAAGGAACGAAGATAAAATGTCCTTTCGTGCTGCAGCCCATGCCACAGCCTCTACATTAATTGGATGAACTGCAAAAATCAGAGTACAAATAAGAGAGCTTAAGAATGCGTCAACGTATTCAAACTTCTTTGATGACAATTCCAAAACAATCAAAAACACCAAGATTACAGATCCGACGTGAAGAATTAGATTTGTTAAATGGAAGATAAAGGGATTTGGTCCAAAAAGAAGATACTCAAACTGGTAGGTAAATATTGTAAGTGGAACGTAAAGCTCTGGGTCATAAGAAGTAAGAGCTCGCCAAATATTTGTGAAATTAAATTTAGTAACTACCGGATTTTGGTAAATCAGAAGATTGTCATCGAGAGATACGAACCCATTTGAAAGAGAAAAGGCATAAACAAATATTGTAACGGCCGAGAGTATATATATGGCTTTCTTAACACTAAAATCGAACATCAAAATTAAGACTACATACGATTATTTTTATCCACAACCTTAAAATTTGAGCCAGAGATGAATCTAAATATATGTTAAGTAAACTTGCCTTTTTAGGCAAAATATAGTATTATATAACAACAGAAACACAAATATGACAAAAAGAGAAAAGCTATTATCGCACGTTGCAGCATCACTTTTGGGCATTTTGACAATCATTATAACTGCTCCGGATGGCAAATTTGGTCCTGAATCGTCAAAAAGCACTATTATTCCTTATAGATCCGTAAGAACAAATCTAAATGCAAATCTTTCCACAGATAACACAATATCCAGATATTACAGCCCATATAGTGCCCGCCTTATAAAGACCTTCAAGAAAAATGCGATATATCCCGACACAATGGACTATAGGATTGCAAAGAGGCTCAAAAAACGGCTCAAAAGCAACAATATGAGTAGCCCGAATGTGCATGCGCTCGCAAGATCTGTACGGCAAAGGCAGGAAATTATGCAGAAAGATCTTAAAGTTTCATTTATCTCTGACGATGGAAAAATCGACCAGGAATGGGATGTAAACCTCCACGCTTATCCAACATGGATTAATCCGGCAATATCCTACTCCTCAGCTGGTTTCGAGATCGATAAAAAGAGAATTAATGACTACCTAGACACCAATCCAATCCCCTATTTCTCTACTCCAGTCGACATTACTCTTAGTCAAATTGCTTTAAGTGGATCTGTATTAAGAGGAAAGACTGATGGTATTGCTTATGCAGGATACGAATTTAGCAACAAAGAAGCTGCAAAAAAAATTGCTCAGGCCCTAAAGAGGAATGAAGAATCAATTCTGTTCCCACTTGTCTGGAGAGAAGGACACGTATACTTAAAAGTCGGTCTGGAAGAAAAGCAATTATCATCAATAGGTGTAGGTAAATCAAACTTCAGGGGATCTACTTGGTCAAGAACACAAAATGTTAAAAAGGCACTTAACCAGCATGTGCATAATGTAATAGTCCAACCCGGAGAAACATTCTCATTTAATCAGACCTTAAACGGCCCTGTAACTCTTGGCAATGGATGGAAGATGGCCAAGGTTATATTCGAAGGAGATCAGTTGCGCCCATCCCCGGGTGGTGGAATATGTCAGGCCTCAACAACTACATACAGAGCTATAGTTGATGCCGGTTTACCAGTCCTGGACAGAAGAAGTCACAGTTTATATGTTTCTTATTACAAGAAATATGGAGTAGGAATCGATGCAACTATATATCCGGGAGTGCAGGATCTTGAATTTACAAATGATACTAATGGACCAATCCTTATCCAGTCATACGATACCGAAGATAAAGATGCATTCGTGAAGTTTTATGGGGTTCCTGATGGAAGAGAAGTGGCGCTCGAAGGACCATATTTCAGAGCTACTGCCCCCAAAGGTTTCTTGGTTAATGAAAGAATAATGTCCAGCAAAGAAATTGCTTGGATACAGAGAATTAAATATCCAGATGGAGAAGAGAAAGAAAATATAATTTTGTCAAGATATAAGACTATTCCAACAGGGCTTGCGTACGAGTACAGAATTGTTAAGAGGGACGATGAGGAGATTGCGCAGGCAACACATGCAGCTGCTGCTAATTAATTGAGAATTGACAATTGAGAATTGATAATTCTTTTATTATAGATTTTATTATATTTGCTATTGTATAAGTAAATAATGTCTATAATGGAGTCAATCATTCCCAATTTATTATGAAGAAAGCGACCATAGCAATTTTTGCAACCGCATTGATCTTGTTCAGTTGCGCTACAAAAAGCCCATCTGTTCCTGATGATGAATCGTCCACAGCAAATGGTAATGACATTGTGGCTCTGGAAGATGAATCTGATGTTAGAGAAACCAAAAATGTAATTTACCAGGGAGTAGTTAAGCCCGCTGGTATAAGCATCTACCAGCAAGGAAGTCATCGGCTACTTCTTGAAGACGGAAGATTTATACTTCTTGAAAGTGATAATGTTGATCTTAATGGATATGTTGGTGAGCATGTTGAAATAGTCGGATCGATCAGGCCAACCGTGGAAGAAGGAGGGATGATTATGAGAGTTGAGAGTGCGAAGCTGATTATAGAAGAATCACCCTCCTCCGCCGAGGCTACGGAGGGCAGGGAGGATGATTTGGATGAATCTGATGATGAAGAAGTAGTGGATATTTTTGAAGATTTAGCACCAGATGAAGATGATGAAGTTGAAGACGAAGAAGAACCAAAAGAAGATGAGGAAGATTTAGACGAGGAAGAACCAACACCTGAGGAAATTGCTGAGGAGATTACAGAGGAAGTGAATGCACCTGATGAACCTCCGGTCACGGAAGAGCTCTCCAAAAGAATTCAAAAAATGGCAAATGAGCGCTTCGAAGCTGATCAATGGACACAGGAATACTGTACAGCTCATATAGGATTCTGCGTCCCAGTGCATAGGAATTGGTGGTTCAAATCATTTGGTACAACCACATCTTTCTTGTGGCATGTGGAGCTAAGCTCGGAGGAAGTCGGTGACCTATACTCAGGTCCTGTCCATGTAAATCTGGTATCCGGAAGCATCGCATCAAAGAAAGTAACAGACGGACAGATAAGAAAGATTGGACCCAAAGTAATTGGCTACAGAAAGTGGTCAGATAGCCGTCACTTCGAAATATCCGCACCGAATGTGCTAAAGCCTGCGGTTGAATTTATTACTGCTAATCTTAAGGCAAACGAATGACAATCGACATTCGACAATCAACACGCTCGTCCCACTCCCGTGTGACTCGCTTTCAATTATTATATAAAGTTGATTGTCGATTGTTGACAGTCCCACGGCTTGCCGTGGGACGTGTCGATTGTTAACCTATACACATGCCCTCATTCTCATACACAGCTAAGGACTCTAATGGTCAGGAGACTCGCGGCAAGATAGATGCTTTAAATCTTCAGGCAGCCGGAGATGCTTTAAAGGATATGAACTTAATTCCAGAAGAAATTCATGAGACAACTGTGAATGAAAAAGTTGAAGACTGGAAAGCGCCTTCATTTGGAAATTTAGAAGAAGCTAAGGATATTCAAGTTGAGGAACAAGCTAAACCCTACTTCCACCTGGCAGATACACTTAGGCTTTATGCAGGCTGGCTACTTGCAGGCTACTTGGCAGTCTACTTCTTGGGATTTTATAAATTAACCAAGCCAATCTCCATTGATATCCCTTATGTCCTTGCATTTCTTTACTCACCTCTAATCTTAAGCTTCACACTAGCGTGCTTCCTATTCTTAATCCTAACAAGTGTGAATAAGATTATTAAAGGAAGGGCTTTAAGCGGTGTTATTTTGACCGTTGTTGGAGTTGGGGTGTTTGTTTTTTATAGAGCAAACACATAACAACAATCAACATTCAACACGCTTCGCTTTCAACAATCAACTGGCTGTTGAAGGTTGAAAGTTGATAGTTGAGAGTTAATTTATAACCCCAACTGTTTGCGTATCTCATCAGCCTGAGCATCCTCCTCCTGCTTTGCCCCCTCCTGAACAGTAACTGACTGAAGATCCTTCCAGTCTTCTGCATGCTTTTGTTCAAGTTTCTGGAGTTGAAGCAAATGCTTAGGACTAAGTTCCGAGAATTTCTTCTTTTCCTCTTCAAGAATCTTTTGCAGCTCATCAATCTGGAACTGGCTTAGGTTAGGAATCGCCTGAATAATTCTCCACTTCTCATCGCGTGTAAGCGAGATTGATCCTCTTAGAAGAGTAAGAAATAGTTGCTCATCAAATTTGGTTTCAGGATGGGCTGGTACGACGATATTGTCGTTAACAAGTGTCGAAGTTATCGAACCAAACCTGTAGTCCCCTACTTCTCCAAGAATTTTAATATCTTCATCATCATAACCCATTTCCTTTGTAGCAGCTGTGCCTGGAGGTGGTGGTGGAGGACCGGTGTCCGCTGGAGGCGGAGGTGGTGCTCCTGCTCCTGGTTGTGCTCCGCCTGCGCCCGCCGCTGCAGGATCTCCTGCTCCCGGAGGAGGTGGAGGTGGCTGTGGAGGAGCTGCAAATACTTGTGTTGGATCAAGTCCCCCGTCAGGTACCTTATCGCCAGGCTTGGGAGGCGGTGGACCATCCTTAGCTGGCTGAGCTCCGCCCCCTGCCGGAGGTGGCGGTGGAGGTGGTGTTCCTCCTCCTGCTGGAGGTGGTGGAGGTGTTGGGTCGTCTGCCATAGTCAAATTGAGAATGAATTACGGTTAAACAGTTTAGCAGTGGATTTGCTCATTACAAACGTTTTTTGGCTTATTTATCATCCGGGAAGACAATTTTTCCCAGTACTTCCTCGAATCTCTCACGAGTTCCTCCATAACCTATATAAGTATGTAAATCACCTGCTATACGCCATAAAACCGCCTTAGCTAACTGCTCTTTACTTAAACTCCCATTTGATCCCGGAGGAGTAAGAGCCCTATCCACCTGGCTGAATGCCGGCTGGGAACTTGGTTGGCCGAATGTGTTTTCTGGGGATGACATAATTTAAGAAACAACGCTCACCGCTCTTCTATGAAACAATTTATAGTCATCTGCAATTCTACTTATGGCCTCTTCAGATCCCTTTATTATTGTTGATCCCGAAGATGTACGTACACTATCAACACCATAGTATTTCCTAAGCCAGGGTAATTCTGCATGGCAACTAAGCATAATATCTGCGTTTTCCTGAGGTAAAAAAGCTGCGAACGGTGAGCGACTCATTTTTAATAGGTAAATAAATAAAACAAAACCCTCTTCGCGAGGGTTGAATTCAGGTTTTGTATGAAATTTACATACGGCCTGACCCTCGCTCGTAGAGCATCATCATCATTTGCATCATAACGACAAGGGGTTTATTCAAGTTGAGGGCATTTTAAGCTTTGGGTTTTGGATGTCAAGGGAAAAACTATATTAGTGTGTAGTGGGTAGTGAGTAGATAGTTATTGGTATGTTATTTGTAGCAAAAAACAGAAGTTTTAATCTACACACTACTCACTACACACCCGTAATTAACATTTAAACCATAGAACCAACTTCAATTCCAAGAACTTTACTCGCAGCTCTCCTCGCCCTTACAACCAATTCGGGATCCAGTAACTTCCCCACCTCCGTATCCGGAATCCCGCTCTGCCTAAGCCCAAATATCTCCCCCGGACCTCTGATCTGCAGATCAATCTCAGCCAATTTAAAGCCTGAATCATGTTCCTCCATTGCCTTTAGTCGAACTGAATTGGCCTGAACCGGTGTAGTTGTAAACAAAAAGCAATGGCTCTTTATATCCCCTCTTCCTACTCTCCCTCTG
>CAZYBL010000062.1:0-6813 GCA_964645805.1 uncultured Candidatus Peribacteria bacterium
GGGGTGGCGGGGGCTCAATTACCTCCCCCCCCCCCCCCCCGGGGGGTGGGGGGGGGGGGGAGCGCAAGTCCAAAAAAGATCGTACTTCTAAACTTTCCAAATAATCCTACTGGGTTTACTCCGACCGATCAGGAGGCAGAAGAAATTGTTTCAATTTTAATTAAGTCAGCTAAAGCAGGAGATAAGTTGGTAGTTATTTTAGATGATGCTTACTTTGGATTGGTTTATGAAGAGGGGATAATCAAAGAATCATTGTTTGCAAAGTTAGCTTCCGCCCACAAAAACATTCTTGCTATAAAACTAGATGCAATTTCCAAGGAGGAATATGCGTGGGGACTTAGAGTTGGTTTCATCACGTTTGGATCAAAAGGAATTTCCGAAAAGGCCTGTGAAGCTTTAGAGAAAAAAGCGGCTGGATCGGTCAGAGCTTCAGTTTCGAATGTCTCACATTTATCGCAAACGGCGGTTTTGCAGAATTTAAATTCACCTAATCATGAACAGGAGAAAAGAGAAAAATTTGAATTACTTAAAAAGCGATATGAGGAAACAAGGAAAGCTTTAAAAAATCCAAAATATAGTGAATTTTTTGAGCCTCTTCCTTTCAACTCAGGCTATTTTCTTTCTATTGAACTTTGTGAACGAATTAATGCAGAAGAATTGAGGAAAATTTTATTAAAAGATTTCGATTGTGGGGTTATTTCTATTGGCAACATGCTTAGAATCGCGTACTCTTCGCTTCCTATGTCGCAAATTGAGCTGTTGTTTGATCGAATATATAAGGCTTGTGTTGAGCTCTGCAGCGATTGTCGAATCGCTGCTACGGCAGATAATAAATAAAATTATCAATTATCAATTATCAATTTTCAATTTTTTATGGTCTGGCCTCCCACAACAATGGCAACCCAACATCCGGACAATGCATCTGTGCCGTGGTGGAAGTCTGATCAGCAAGCGTTCATCTCAACTCAAGATGAGATTGATGAGATCTTATTGCTTTACAAAAATCTTCCAATCGACGAATACATGTGGGACTGGGAGGGGAAGTATGTTGATGAAGCTGTTGGAGAGAAAATATATGCACAAGATTCAGAATTATTTAAAAGCCGTCCCCTCGGCCGCAATTTGCATCTGACTTTTAGGATTCCAGCGCTTGAAAACGGAAAAATTCACAGAATGGCTAGGGCATTTATGAACTTGCTAAGCCTTTCCGATCTCGCACGCGAGATTGGAGCTCCAATTCCTCCGGTTAAGGAAATGTTTTTGCCGCTTACAACAAGTGCAGAGCAACTAATAAAAGTCAGAGAGACTTTTAAGAAAGTTGCAAGTTATCACAGAGACATATTTAACGAAGGAGGTAAAAGCCATGATGCTTTGAAAAATGAATTCCAGGTTACACCTCTAGTTGAAGACGTTGATTCTATGTTTGATATAGAAAAGATCTTAAATCCTTATTGGGAAACTTTAGTAAAAGAAAATATGGATCTTGGTAGAACAGGCCAGAGGGTATTTCTGGCGCGTAGCGATCCTGCGCTTAATTCAGGATTAGTACCGGCGGTACTTTCTATCAAAGCGGCACTAAGTAAATCTTATAAACTGGGGGAGCACTTCGGATTCCCGGTTTATCCGATAATTGGAACTGGCTCACTTCCGTTCAGAGGAAGTGTTAATCCGGATTATACAGATGCGTTCATTGAACAATACTCAGGAGTGCGTACCTATTCAATCCAATCCGCATTCCGATACGATTATCCATTGGCAGAAGTCCGCAATGCGCTCGAAACTATCAAGCGCGAAGCGCCTCGCAGAGAAGTCCAGCATGTTAGCGAAGCTGATCTGAATTCGCTTAAAGAAATTGCTGAGGTATTTTCTTATATATGGAGACCAACAGTCGAACATCTGGCTCCACTTATAAATCGCTTAGCTGAATTTATTCCAAGTCGTCGCGAGAGATTGCTCCACATCGGATTATTTGGATACAGCAGGGGAGTTGGAAGTGTAACTCTTCCGAGGGCAATCAAATTCACCGCGGCATTTTATTCAATCGGGATTCCTCCAGAACTTGTTTCAACCGGCAGGGGACTTAAAGAGATCAGAAAAAGAGGATTACTCAGTGTTCTTGAAAAATATTACCCGGCACTCAAAACCGATCTGGAACATGCGGGGAAATATTTGAATAGGGAAAATCTGGTTTTGGCTTCCAATTCGGATGCAATATTCAGCGGCATTGCGGAAGATATCAGGGGAGTAGAAGAATTTCTCGGCAAAGAACTTGGTCCACAAAAACCGCACCACATTTTGCACAGGAATTTAACTTCCAATATTTATCACAGGCTGAAAGATAGCCAAGTTGACTCAGAAGCAATCACACACGATATAGTTGAGGCGGGGAGGATAAGAAGAAGTTTGGGATAGATCTTCTTTCTTTTGTCATTCGACCTCACCCCCAAACCCCCTCTCCTCATACCTCCCACTTGCCTTCCAGGAGAGGGGGCTTATAAAGAATATTTTTTAAAATCCCCCTTCTCCTTCACAAAGGAGAAGGGGGTTGGGGGATGAGGTCGGGCTGAAATCGCTCGCATCAATGCGCGGTTCCCACCCACAGAACCTGATAATTGTTGATTCTTTTACAAACCCAACTGCTCAACAATATTCCTCTTTGCATCTTCCTTGTCAGGATTTTTTGGATTAGAAATAACAGTCGTATCACCTTCGTTGACGAAAGATTTAATATTTTGTAGAAAAATTCGATGCACAAATGGTGGAACCTTTACAGTTACATCTTCCATTTTTCCAAAATTTGTTTGTTGCTTAGCATTCTCCCAATCAAAGGTATCAGGTTCATCAGGACATCGTTCATTGGTTACTTGTTCAAGTGATGCAGCAGCCCGAAGGAAGTCTCCGTACGTTTCATCATCGGAAGTGGCCAAGTCTTCTGGTATGTCCATGTTTCGTGGGTCAACAGATGGATCCGGATGTTCAATGTAGTAGGCTTCATCTGCATTTCTATCAGGAGCGGTAGAACTGAGGATTGTTGTATATCCTCTTTTTTTCAATTCTCTTGGAACACCCTCTAGCACAAGATAAAGCATGCCAGACATTACTGGATTGTGGATTAAGTCATTCCTTAATTCATTCATGTCTGCACTATTAGCAAGTTCCACATCACGAACTATTTGCCCAAACAAATTCATTCTGCAAGTGTCAGAGTCCATTACAACAGCATTAGGATTACTTTCTCTTATAGCCTCTGCAGCAAGAGATTTACCCGATCCGGATAGCCCATAAATAGTAATACTTTTACCTTCTGTGTCTTCAAGAGGAGGGTAATTATCGAGTATATTATCAACAAGCTTAGTTATGGATTCTCCGAACTTAAGTCTGTGATTTAATATGGCTTGCTTTTGAAAGTTGTTTAACGAATCGGGAGGCATACCGAGTTTGGATTCAAAATAGTCCAGATCATCTGGCATCTCTGACATATGTGATTCTATGTCGTCAAAGTGTGGAAGTGAGCCAAACAGCCTTCTACCACCACCAATTTCAATTTGCTCTACATCTTCTCTCTTTGCACCATCAGCTGCAGGAGGATAATCACCAAGTCCGAGCGCATCTGCTTTTTCCGCAAGGCTTGCATCCGGCCCGCGTACCAGATCATTAATTTCCTTGGTAGTTAGAGGTTTTTCGGTTTCACCTTGATCATGTTCTGTTTCGCTTTCTGGCATTGTTTATTTTTGTATGAATCGTTTTATTTTAGCAGAAAAATGATGTTGATGAAAGGATGTAAGAGGGGGGGGTTTCACCCCTAGGGGGAACGTCAAAGGTCCCTAGTTGATGGGAAAAAGTAGGAGACCTTGAAAGTTTTTTTTAAAATGGTATTGACTCTAGTTTTGTGAGTGCCACTATTAACTACCACCCCGCCACCCTGAGCCCATACCCACCCCTGGGGGGAGGGTGTATCAGGAGACAAATTATTTGGTTATAATAAAATCAACGCCGCCATCGTCTAGTGGTTAGGACGCGAGGTTCTCATCCTCGTAACGGGGGTTCGATTCCCCCTGGCGGTACCAATAAATAAAGAATTTACTTCCCAAACATGGTTTTCTCCTGTAGGATCCTCGACTACTGTGTAGTATGGATTATTTTAGTCTCCAATCGTGCCCCCCTCACCCTACCCTCTCCCCCTGTTGGGGGGGAGAGGAGATAAGGAAATGTAAATGTCTTTTATGTAAGTCATACACTCGACTTATCGATATTTTATTTATAATTCTTTGATATGCGTATCTTTGCTCTAGAAACGAATATAGATAAGATAAAAGCCCGCTTTCTGCATGAGGGGGAGAATGAGGTTATAACCACACGATTTCATTTCCTTTCCTTTGTTTTTGCAATAGTAAAAGACATTGTTCTAACCGGCTTATTAATCATTTTTTCGGTAATTGGACTAATTTTAAACTGGCCGATGGATTGGATTGGGTGGTCGGTTGGTATTGTATTTGTGGTAGTAATACTACCGCGAGTTTTTAAATTTTTGATGGACTGGATGTTTGATTTCATCATGATCACAACAGATAAAATCTTGCTTGTGGATCAGACTTCTATTTTCAAACGTGAGATTAAGCCAATACATTTAGAGAATGTTGGAGGGGTAAGTACCGAGACTCAGTTCTGGGATCTATTTAGGTTCGGTGCTCTTTGTTTGCATTTAAAAGAAGGATTAGGAGGTCAAAGTATTACAAAAAAGTATGTGCCTTATGCTCAAAGAGTTGCTGGGATTCTTTCTGATGTTGTGACTGCATATCAAAGGAGGCAACCGAATTCTGGTTCGGCTGCTAGGAATGTAGTTCCGCCTTCGGCTTCAAAGAAGCCGAGGACAGCTCAACCTGCGGTTGTTACTGTCGGGTGAAGGAAAAAGTGTCGAAGGTCGAAAGTCAAAAGATGGGTCAAAAGTCGAAAGTCGAATGACCTAAAATATAATAAAACTTTTGACCTTGGACCTTCGACCAAACCTTAGACCTTAGACCTTCGACTTATTTAATTTACTTCCTGCAATGCCGCCAACTTTACCTCTCCTTTTGCATAAGCAAATAGCAAAAGCCTCATTGCATCAGAAAGACTCAACCTGTCTCTTTTGGCTTGCCTCATAACGGCTGCCTTTAGGCGGGGGTCGAGGCGGATTGTTAGGTGGGGAGTGATCATAGGAAAAATTGATAATTGATAATTGATAATTGAAAATTATTTCTGTATGTACATTGTATGTACAGTGATTTAAATATCAATTAATAGAACTTGCCATGAATATTCAAATGAGTGTCAATTGTCAATTGTCATTTATCCAATCATCGCTTTCTCAACTTTCTTCTCTCTTAACCTATTCGCAAATCTATGTGCTTCGTTCCTTAGTCTCATTAAAAGAAATACTGCCTGGGAATCTTTAGAAAAATGCACAGGATCAGATTCATTAGGCAAAAATACTTCTTCCTCTTTCTTTGCGAGTCCAATAACAGGAATTTCTAGGTTCATTTCTTTAAGAACTTTTACTACTGTCGACACCTGTCCTTTCCCGCCGTCGATGACGATTAGATCAGGTTTAGAGTTAAGGGATTTGTCTTCTTTATGTTCACTTGGTATATAAACCATTATAAGTCCGGTTAGTTGTTTGGTCTCCTTTGATAATCTCTTATCAAGCTCTCCAAGTCCTTTTGGAGGTTTTATTACGTGTCTGAATCCAACATCGGCATAGTATTCTTCTAATGAGGGGCTTGTGATTATATACACTTTTTCTTTTTTGGCCTGTTTAAGTAAAAATCGGGTTATAGTTTGACCAAGTTTATAATGCCTGAATTTTTCATTAACCCAGAGTGACTTCATATGCAGGACTTTGTCATCATCACGCATAGACATTCGAACAAATCCGATGATTTTCTTATCTTTTCTTGCAACTACGTACTCCTTGTAATCAATATTTTTGAAACTTAGATGTTCTTTATTTTGTTCGTGTATTTCTTCGAGTACTTTTTGTTCGGGCTTTCTCGCTTTCCCAAAAGTGATCCCTTTTTTCTTCCACTTAGCTTCCTCCTCTTTAAGATTAGCCGAAAGATATCTAAGTCTTCTCTTCAGAACTTCAGCTAGTGCCTTATAATCATCCACTTCGCCTTCCTTTAAAGTTCTAATCGTAAAGTGCCGGTACTGGTCATTTGCAGCTTTGCCATTCTTGGCAACGACCATACTGCCAACGGTTTCGGTTCCACTTGTATGCGATATGTCATAGCACTCAATGCGTTTGGGAATATCAGATAGATTAAGCTTGGTTTTGAGCTCATTAAGAGCTGCTTCGGTGTTCTTTGCAGCTGCTTCCCATTTGGTTTCCATTGCCTTTAATTTTTCATGTGCGTTTTTTTCGGCAAGTTCAAGTAATTTGGATTTTTTGCCGCGTTGGGGAGTTCGAAGTTCAACTGCATGGCCGGATTGGTCACATAACCATTCCTGCAGCGGAGATTCATGAATCTCCGCTCCTATAGCAATCAACGGCGGAACATCCGGTGTCTGGGAATAATATTGCGGTATGAATTGCGCGAGTGATTCCGCTTCGGATTCTGCCTGTCCCGCAAGAGTCAAACTAAGCTCATCAATTACTTTTCCTGATCGTTGTTTGAACAAAACGATTTGAGCTTTGGAATTAATAACCGCGACTCCGATAACATCCATATCTTCATCAGATGGATCAGAAACCAGTTGCTTCTCTTCCATGCGTTCGATTGCTTTAAGAGCGTCTCTGAGTTTTGCTGCACGCTCAAATTTCTTATTAGTAGCAGC
>CAZYBL010000063.1:0-6639 GCA_964645805.1 uncultured Candidatus Peribacteria bacterium
TACCAAACTTTTTCAACTGACATGTCAAAGAGGCGCCCGAAATGAAACGCCTGCTAAGTTATTTGATTCTGGTGCGCCCGACAGGATTTGAACCTGTGGCCTCCTGGACCGCAACCAGACGCTCTATCCGGACTGAGCTACGGGCGCTTAAGTACCGCAAGAGCTTATCATTTGCTTAAATTTGAGACAATTTGTTTGTTATAAAAAAAAGAACGGTGGCGGGTGGGGGCCGTTCTTTAGGGGTAATTGATATTGATTTTCTGGTAGGAAACTACCTATTCCTCATGATGCAAGGCGTCATAATACCCATTCAAAATACTCCATGTGTCACTAAAAATTTTATAGAACTCATCCTTCTTTTCTTCGCTTAAAAAACTGTTGACAACATCAAAACAGTGACTCGTATATGTATCAATATCCCAACTTCTTATTTTCCTGTCCGCATTGCCCTCGGGTGTACTAATCAAAAACCTTATAGTCGCATCGGATAGCTTTTTGTAATCACTCTTGAATTTATCTGCAATGAACTTTGCAATTTCTTTGGTTCCTACCTCTTTCATCTTTGCGATTTCGTTGCGTATTTCTTGTGCCTCTTCAGAATTCAAGGATTCATACTCTTGGGCATTAATTCCTTGTACGCGTTTGTTGTCCGGATTCGATGTACGATAATACAAAGCATATAACTTAAGATCCACATATTCATCTCGCGAAAGTTTTCTTGGGGGTTCTCCCTTTGGTTTTAGATCAGGTCTCCCGCTGTCATACAATACCTTTAGTTCTCTATCAAATTCTTCTCTGTCTTCAGCAGAAAGGCTTTGCCTGATCTGCCTCATAATTCCATCGTAAAGAACAGTCGTTATCTCCGGGTCCTTGATGATCTGATAATTATATTCAAAGAACCTACAGCTAATGCAGGCTATATCTTTCATGCTGGCTTTGGCTATAAACTTTAAAATACCGTCAGGTTGTTGATACAGCTTAATAAATTCCTTAAATTTCGTATCAAAGGAGCCGGAGTTGGATTTGGGATTCATTTGAAGTTGATTATAAGCTATTAATCAAATCCATCTCACTGGGATCCTCTTCTATTGCACGGGCAATATTTGCCTCGAAAGGTAGTCTATCCTCTTCTACAAGAAATGCTCTGCCAACTCTTACAAAAAATTCGAGGAAGGTTTGCTGTTTGCATTTATTGATTTTCCTTGACGATTCCAGAAGCCCTATAAGAAAAATTGTAACGTACTTATCCATTTTTCCTTTTGATTCATTATAAGCTGTCTGCATATTCTGATATAAGCGTCTACCCTTTTTCGTCAGATTGAGACAATCTCCTTCTTTGCAAAGGGGACTATGGTTGTCATTCAATAACAGCTCAACTATATCGTCCGCATCGGCAGGATTGAAGTTGAAATGCTTGAGCAACACGATGATATTTACAGGCTTTCCTCGTTTGAATATCTCATATCCTATTTCAGCCGATGATATCTTCTCTGGATCACTGATTATAATTGGCTTGTCATCAAGTTCATCTCCAGATAAATTTGCGAAAACTGAATCGTATGTGTCCATTCGTTTAACATTTTACCACAAATCGCCGATTTCGTGGTATTGACAATAATCCTTTACATACTATAATTGCTCCATGTCAAATCTACTGCTTCCATCGCATGATTTGCTTATTCCTGAGCAGGAGCACGAAGCGCAAGGTCAAAGGCACGAGATTGATAGAAGGGAAGCTACAAAACTACTGGCAATACTTGCCGGCGCAGCGGTTGCTCCTGGTTCTGCTAATAAACTTTTTGCCAAGGAGGATTTTTCAAAACTTAGTGCAGGAGAAAGGCTTGAGAAGATGCCAGATAAGATTCCTTTAAGCGGGGGAAAATTTGCTGATGTTGAAAAGTGCCCAACGATTGCGCCAACGCAATTGGCTCTTATTATTCAGACATATCATTATGAGCATGGTTACATAGAACCGAAAATTAAGCACTATCTCGACAGATCACGTGCAGAATCGGCTGAGGTGGTAGTGTATTGCCATGAAGAACTAGGAATAAATCATCACTTTCTCGAGGGCTATACTTATGAAGAATACGTTTTTAAATTGTTGCATGACAAGCCGAATTTGAATCCAAAAGAGAAAGCTCTACTTGAAAGTGTAATAAGAACGATGAAGAAATATAGGCATACTTGGAGTGACCAACCATTTGACGAGAAGCTGGAAGCCGACAGAATAAATTACAATTTGAGAGAAAATTTGCCGCCAGGCATATATGACAAGATTGAAAGTGGAGAATTAGATATAACCATTTTGCCTGCGGAGACTGAAAGGGTATATAGCGCAGCAATGGAGGACAAGCTAGATGGAGATGGTCTTTTCGACCGCTGGGTGACAGAATTCAATCGCGAAGATGTAAATGTGAATATGTGTGTTAAGAATCAAAAAGCATTCAAAGTTTGCACAATGCAATGGCCCCCTGGGCACTGGAAAAAAGTGAGGAATGAGCGTGAAGGAACTTTGCCTTGGAGAATGTATGAATTGAACGTGAAGGGAAAAGGCAGCAGAATATGTGCAGCATATGTACGAACACCAACTGTAATAGAAGTGGAAAAACTAAGAAAAGAGGGCAAAATTGATTTTTCAATCAAGCCCGGTAAAAGGTAATTATCATTCCTTCGTCTGATCAATTCTTCTTTTTCTGAAGTCAAGGATATCCTCAACTGTGATACTTGTATCAAACGTAGGTGCTGATTTGGGGCTTTCATCATCGTTTTCCGTACACATTCTTACCAAATCCACCAACAGATCGTTGTCCTTTTCTAAGTAACTGCCAAGAGCTTGCATATCTGATGCTCTTGAGCCTCCCGCCCTGGCATCCATCCAATCCATAACAAAGTCAAATACAATCGAGGGAACTTTGGAATTATCCTCGAATACTTTTAGAGACTCGTATCGTGCTTCTTCCGAGGAATCCACTCCTCTAAGGATCTTAAATTTATTTTCAATTTTTTCCACGAAATCAGCATCCATAAACATATCACCTGCTTCTTGTGCTATTTTTCTGACAATGTTTTCATTTTCCGCCAGATCACTAGCTCCGGCGCGATAAATCCCCAGCTTACTTAGCGCTTCATTGACTCCCAAAGATTCAGGCTCGGTTTTTCTGATATCAATCTTTTTGTCTCCAATTTTTACATACTTTTCTTTTACTTCCCTTGTATCGAAATCAACATTGTAATAAAGCATTGTTCCCTTCATATCTCCCTGATAATTACCATCACCCATATATTCAACATATTCCCCACTTAGTACCTCATTAAATGATTTGTCATTCTTCAAAATTCGAACGCCCTCGCTTGCCTCAGGATCTTCCATTGGATTGAACTTTTGATTTGTAGCTTCACCTAATTCTTCCAATTTTGCCTCAAATTCAGCCATTGATAGCCCATCAGCTTTTGCCTCTTCATATGCTTCGATCAAAGAAGGAATACCAACTTTTCTATCTATAGTTTTGCTAAGTCCATGCAATTCTTTAATGGATTCATATTCATTCGCAGCTTCATCAAACAACTTATCAATCTCATTAAGTTTTTCTATTGGTGGCATGTCCTTTTTCATTATCATATCAAACTTATCTGATAATCTCGGGTCCATTTTCCTCAACATCCTCATCTTCTCCTGGAACAGTACATAGTACTGCCTCTCCATGTTTTCATCGTTCGTAAGTATTTCAAATGCCTCATTCTGATTTTCTTCTCCAACTGCCTCTCCAAGTTGCCTTTTAACTTCGTTTTCAGCTCTTTCTCTTTCTTCTTTGTTTTCTATATTCTGAGCAATTAAGTAGTCTTCATAAAATCCATCTATACCCCTACCTTCTTCGTACTCGTCAAGCTTGGAAGTTTTCTTTTCTGCACCATCTTCTTCTGTCTCTGTTGTAACAGGGGCAATGCTGCTAACTGATTCACGGATTTCGTCCTGAGTTTCTTCGATTTCTGTCTCAGCCAATTTGTCCTTTGCTTCCTCTTTTTGTTCCTCCGTCATATCTGCGCGCTCTTCAATTTCTTGTTCCTTTTTATGATAGTCTTCAAGTTTATTAGCTGTTTTTTCTCTATTCTTAAATACAGCCAGACTTAATTTTGGTTTCGATTCTTTACTTTCCTGTGCCTCCGCAGCTTGTTCCGAGGTTTCCTCAGCGGAATTATCATTTGTTTCCGCATCCTCTGTAGGTAGCATCAAATCCATATCTCCTACATCAGACGAATTATCTGGCTGGATATCGTCATCTCTTGGGCCAAAGCTCTCAGGGGATCCCATATTTGGATATGTTTATGTATATTTACAGCTATAATTATATTACCACAAATCATAGATTTAGGCAATATAGCTCATTTTGGCTATTTAACGTACTACTGCTACTTCATCTGCCTTCTTATTAAAATGCTCAACACTCTCATTGTAAAGCGTATCAGCAATCGACAGGGCTTCATTTAAATCATCTGTTTCAAAAGATATCATATGCCCATTGGGATTCTTTGTTCCGGATTTATCACCCCAAACCTGAGAACGAGTAACTACATACCAAGGAGTCTGCTTGATTATATCTCCCTGTGAACCCTCTATTGCATATTGGTAAATAATATAATCCTTAGTCGAACCAGGTACGCGTTTCCAATCCTTTGTCCAATTACTATGTCCCAGATCACTTGGATACCTTTTTGGATATAACTCCTGATATGCATTTAATTCTCCCATATAACTCATTCTCACCTCTTTGTCAGCTGGATCCAAAGTCTTAGCCCAAGAAAGCTTAGACCTCTTGCATTCATTAAACCAAATTTTCTGCCTCCTTTTCCTCTCCGCTTCCCTTTCATCCGGCGGAAGCTTGCTAATTGGTGGCATTTCATCGGTTAACTCAACAGGCTCTACACGATCTGGACTGGACCTAGATGAATCCGGTCTAACAGCTACACGAGTCCCCGGAGGATCAGCTTGAGCATTATCAATGCCGGCTACAAAAGCTGCACCACCCACAATACAAGTAGCAGATTTTCTTAAGAAGTTTCTTCTGTCTGCAACATGCACTCCACCAGGTGTTTGCCTGGTTTCGTATTGCCCTATGTCTAGTTCTTCAGATCTGTCCATAAAGCAGTCAAACATTGTACCCTTCCATTTACAAAATGCAATAGAATTTGGCATTTTTGATCTATTCTGTTGCACACAGAAATGACCAGCAATCTGGGTATACTTGTAGAAAAGCACAATTGCTATTTGAAAGAACGGTGGCGGGTGGGGGCCGTTCTTTAGGGGTGTTAAGCAAATGGAATTAGTTTTACTCCAATGGGAAATAGAACTAAATGAAAAGGATAAAGAAGAGATGCAGTTAATACTCCAATAATTACTCCTAACTTAACGGTTGATAACAGACTGTCGAGGATTTTTAGATGACGACGTGTGACTAATAGGAAGACAACTACTATGGTAATGATAGTTAAAAGGGGAGCCGGAATTAACAATGTATATAATAAGATTACATCCAAAGTTTCGTTGTCAGGCGAATAGCCTTTGAATAATCCATATATCATTACAAACAGAGCCACAAAAAATAGGCAGCTTAGTAATGAAACTATGGTGCATGTAATTAATCTAGTTAGCCTTTGGATGATAAGTGATATTCTCATATTGAAAATCATTATTTTTGAGAATCATAAAACTGAATTTCATCAGATTGATTACTTCCTATACTATCAAATATATTTCCTTTGTATCCGGGTAGAACAATAGGATGATAAGTAGACGCATCAGCTATTGCTTTCACAACACTAATGCAGTTTGTGCCTAGTATCCAATAGTCATTATTTTCTATTACAGAAAGTGCCAGATGATTTACGACATTGTTGTTGGCGGGAATTAATCTAGCGTCAACTTCATCATCACTGTTATCTTTAAGTGATAACCATGCATCAATATCAGGTTGTAGATCGTCTCCAGTTAATCTTATTAATAATCCATTATCGCCTTTTCCAAATCCATAAATTGTCGCGTTGGGATCGCCCAAGTATCTTGCATTCGAAGCAATGAACATGTGATTTCCAAACATTTTGAAAGGATCATTTTCAAGCGGTCTAGAAACAATAAAACTATGCAAAACTTCTTTCTCTGATTCTTCATTATGAGCATCTTGAATTAACCAATCTGGATTATCCCTCACTAGTTGAGATAATTTCTTTCCAAACCTCAACCTCTCATCAGTCCTAACCCCTTCAACAGCAACATCAACCGCAGCATCAAGCGCTGCTACTTGTTCCGTTGCCCATGCAACACTTGGTCTTAGCGGATCCTCTTCAACCATTGTCGTGTCTAAAACTTGATCCTCAGAATCACTCCCAACCAGCCTAAACACCTCTTCAATTTTCTCTTGCCAGCGCTCACGTTGAATGTTCTCGTTATCTCTAACTTCTCTCCATTGTTTGAATCTTGGGTCAACATAACCTCCTGATTCTGCCTGCTTGTCAAGCTCAGCAATCTTCCTGTAAACGCGTGCAACACGTCGGGGCACATCAGAATTATTTACATTAACACTTTCAACTTCAAAAGCTCCGTCAGTTGATGCAACTAGTGTTCCATCGTTATTAGCAACCTCA
>CAZYBL010000064.1:0-6638 GCA_964645805.1 uncultured Candidatus Peribacteria bacterium
TGTTCTCGTCAATGACAGTGCCGTAGTTACTGCCACTTCAGGCACATGGACGTTCCAGGATGATAATTTGCAAAATGTGGATCTGGATGGTCAACAAGTGGAGAATGTCGTAATCAATAACCGTGATCCGAACGTTAGTTCAACAAGCGGTGTTGTACTTGTAGCAGGAGGTCCTCTAGCTGCCTCGGGAACTGTGACAGTGACCAGAGGTAGGCTGGATATGGATGGAAACAACCTGCAAGCTTCAGGAAGTATTACACTGGCAAATGACGCTGGGGCTGTGCTGGATACGTGGACCAATGTAAGTACTTCAGGCTCATTCACAATCGGTGATTCTGCAGTACTTGTAATCACCGGAGGAACTCTTACGATGCAGGGAATAGGCAACGCTTCATTGGATGTAGATAGCGAATCCCTATACAACCTGACAATCAACAAATCACCAGGTGACCTAGACTTGGTAACCGTAGACGGTACTTCACTTAACATGACCGGCGCGCTAACTGTAACTCTTGGACAACTTAACCTTGGGAATAATGACATTCCTATGACTGTTTCCGGAGGTATTACTCTTGCAGACAGTGCTCAAGCAGAGATGTTTACAGACGCAAACGTTACAATTTCCGGAGCAGTTTCCGTGGGTGCCAGTGCAGTTCTAAATGCATCGGGAGGAGGAGTATGGGAGGTTCAGGATAACGATTGTAACCTGGACTTCAACAGCGCCATTCTTGACGATTTCCGGGTTACAACCGAAGCTGTCGGAAGTGGAGCTGTACTTACAGGTACTGCTGCCGTTGCAACCAACCTAACAGTTAGTACCGGAGCAATGCTTTCCCTTGATGCATTTGTTCTATTCGCAACAGGAGCAGTTGTTAACAACAGTGGTCGCATCGATGCGGAAGGCAGAAATTCATCTTTCGTTGTGCACACTGCTACAGGATTTGTAACTGGTAGAGCATACGCTGGTGATAACAACTCATATGGAATAACCGAGACTATTTCAGTAAGACTCTACGAACAGGGTAGAAACCTTAAGGGGCTGGTTGCCGAAACATTGACTGGAACATTTGTTGTTGGAAGCGATTCGGAAACAGGGGCTCTTACAGAAACAGCTCTAAATTCAGGTGTGTTCGTAGGCACTATGTCCACCGCAAATGCATCTGCAACAGTCAACAATGGAACACTCGAGACACAAGCAACTGGAACTGCTAGCTTCTACTACTGGGATATTGATGACCGATTGATCCTAACCGGATCTACTACCCTTGTAGTTGGTGGTGGTTCTGATGCTGACTGGAGAGCTCAACGAGCTGCTGACATGCGTGCAGCGTGGGAAGCCCAGCAGGCATCTGTTGGAGCCGGTGGCGGAGGAGGAGGTGGAGGTGGCGGAGGTGGTGATACTACAAGTACCACTCCATCAACCACAGAAGGCACTACAGAATCAACTGACGAGGGCGAAGCTGATACAGGAGCAGAAGAATCAACAGGAGGTCCATCACTGTCTCTATCCCTATCCCAAAAGGATGGACGCGCTCTTAAGGTCAAGATCGATGGCAAAGATGTAACTATGCGCGATGTACCGTCATCATCATGGTACGCACCATTCGTGTTCTCCTTGATTGATAAGGAGATAGTATCCGGTTACAGAGATACCCGTGGAAAACCAACAGGATCATTCGGACCTGGTAACTCAGTTACGTACGCAGAAGTTGCCAAGATGGCGCTGGGGGCAGCTGGAAAGAATCCTCTATCTGGCAAAGCACCGTCTCTAAGATCAGCTAGAGGACAATGGTCAGCAGGATACATCGCAAAGATGGAAAGCCTGGGAGTATCTGTATTCAAGGATTCTAAACTCAACGTAAACCAGTCAGCGCCTAGAGGAGCTGTAGTTCAGATTATTATGGAAGTATTTGGTCAGAACACCAAGGGTGCAACCGGAGGCAAGTACTCAGATGTTTCCTCTGGCACCAAGTTCTCAGGAGCCATTGAAGCAGCTACAAATGACGGCATTGTTTCAGGAGACGACAATGCAACTACCTTCCGCCCACGATCCCCAATCAACCGTGCGGAAGTCTCGAAGGTAATCCTGAACTCGATGCAGACCTACTAATAGATAAGTAAAGTCACTAAGGGAAGCCCTGTCCACGCGCATGCGGGACGGGGTTTTTCTTTGGTTGTTGATAGGCCTGACGAGTCACACGTCACAAGACATGTGACCTGCGACCAGCGACTAGTGACCTCCTATCAGAATAACCTCCTCATCAACCATCCCAGAATCCCTAAAACTCCCCCACGTCCTCTCCCCTCCCTCAACAAGCACACTAGTAATACCTTTTTTAACCAAAATCTCACAAAGATCATCTAACATAAATTTATAATCGATTATCATCGTATTTTTTCCTCTGATCTTCGCATCTGCTGGAATCCTCCCATTTGGATCAAGAACTACTCTAATTGGTTGAAAGTTAGTGTCCCCAAACCTGACTGTGAGTTCAGGATCATCGTTAATCACAGTCTGAACTCCGACTAAAATCGCGTCATGACGAGCTCTAAGGCGTGTGTGTGACCATTCATCTTGTGATTGATCTGTAATCTTAAGAGGGGATCTGTCTTTATTCGCAATCTGGCCTGAGCGTGTTTGAGCTCGTTTAAGAGTAATCCAGGGCCTACACTTAGTTTGAACCGATACATATCCTCTATTAAACCTCTCACAAAGCTCAGGAAGCACAGGACCTATAACTTCCACTCCGGCTGACTTAAGAGCTTCGATCCCCTTTCCGGAAACTTGAGGATTCGGATCGTACATTCCAAACACAACCTTCTTAATTCCCTTCCCGATGGTTATATCCGTGCAAGGGGGAGTTTTACCGTGATGACAGCAGGGTTCCAGGTTTACGTACAAAACATCCGAATCCGAAGCGGAAGATCGTGATCTTCCGCTGCAATCATTAATACATCCCAATAATGCCCTCTCCGCATGCAAACCCCCGAATTCCTCATGAAACGCCTCTGCGATGATCTTGTCACCCCTGACGAGGACTGATCCTACCATCGGGTTGGTTTTGACCTTGCCACGGCCTTGGGAGGCGAGGGAGAGGCAGTGGTGGATGAAATGGGGGTGGTTCACATCCAAATTGTACATCTCAACCAAAGAAATCTAGATTTAAATCCAAATATTTTTTAATTGCCCATTTTTGATCATCATTCACCATTTTGTTCGCCTTATCAATAACACCTTTTTTGAACTTTATTTGCTGCCTTCTAAGTGAACTTTCCCGCGAATATATAAATCTCAAATTCTTCACCAAATCCAATTCTTCAAATATCTCTACCCTTGTACTACATCTCTTAACAAGGAAGTTCACATAACAATCTTGATACTCTACAAAGCTTTTTATATTCAAATACTTCTTTGGTCCAAACAATTGCTTATCCTCATCGCTTGCCAAATATAATCCCGCATTAAACAAACCATCTCTCTCATCTTTAAGCAACTGATAAATTGGACATTTTTCACACCCATATTCACAACAATCAGAATCTCCAACGTCATAAACAAATCTAAAGCCACGCCAATCATCCAAAATAACATTTATAAAACCATCAAATTTTACAGAGAGCTCTTTGAATTTTTGATTGGCCAATGCTAGTACTTCTTGATCTATAATAATTGATGGTAAGGGGGCCCCGGTATTCACCGGGACCCCAAGATTTATTCGGAGGAATCCTTTCCTTGTAAAATCGGCAACGGGCAAAGTTTGTAGCCACCACGGGGATCACCCATGCCTTCCACAGTTGCCCGGCATCCACCACGACAGCGATCCCACCGGTCACAAGACCTGCATGGTTCACCAACTCTGTCCTTAGTCAGCACCCTGCGACAATGAATCAGATGAGAATCATATGCATTTCTGATTGGCTCAGGATCATTGACATGCGCCAGTACCGTAGTGCTGTTGCTGCACGCCCTGATAGATCCATCAACCGCAAAATACAACCCTTTATCATAAAAAGGGCAGGAACCAAAGAGATGGGGCATTAGAAGCTTGTCGACAGGATTTGCAAATTCAGGGTAACAACCCTCAATCTCTGCCACCGCACTGCTCTGCATATAACTTTTTCCTCTTCTGTCCAATTCGCGAACTAGCTCCGCCAACTCTTCAGCGGTCGGCGCAACCTCGTAGTACTCTGGACCAATCGACTCTCCTGAGCCCATTAGCTCGATGTCAACGCCAATTCCCCTAGACCGGCAGAAGCAGATATACCCTGGTATCAGATGTATGTTCTTCTTCCGCACAAGATTTTGGAGCCTGAAAAGCGGATCTCGATAACCAGCTTCAAGGAATACGTCTACGGCGTTCATCATCTTCCTTGCAGCCTTGTCATCCGCTCCAATCATCTCCCCCTGCAGATATAGCTGTTCTTGATCTGCAGGATTCGCGATATTTAGCTTCCCCGTGATGTGGACTTCTCGCTCGTACAGCCATGTCGCCAACTCCTTGGTGATCGATACCATGTTTGTGAAGACCCAAGGTTTTGTGCCTCGTTCGAGCAAAATACTGATGTAATCTTTAAGATGAGGCCACAACAGTGGTTCCCCACCAAGTAGATCCATCGTCTCAAGTTCATTGTTATCCCTGTACTCCTTGCACAAATCCAACACTCGAACAGCTTCCTCAAGTGTCATTTCACCTTTGTTCAAGAAGCCACGACGAACCATATAACACCCGGGGCATCTTAGTTGACATCTTGTCGTTACTTCGATAATCCCATATCGAAGCCCCATGTTATAGCAGCTTTGTAAAAAGCACTCATGTTCCACTCTCTTTCTCGCAGTCTTGTACCTTGAACTTACGTCTGCCATTAGATCATCCTCCGAAATGTAAAAGGTCAAAAGCTCTCCATAACTTGGAATCCGCATTAGCGGACTTCATATGCCGCATGGCATACAAAAAGCCCCTCCGCAAGGGAGGAGACGATTTCGGTTTTCCTTTACTTCTGGGTTTTATTCAAATAGTTCTGCAACACCGATGCCGTCTTCTCCCTGCGTGGGGAATCGGTATGATGATGCTCTTTGTTCATTTTTAAATATCTTCTATATCCTCCAGGTCCATCATCAATAAATTTAGCAACCCTGGTTACAGTAGTTGTACTTGCACCGGTCTTTGCCGCAACTTCACGATAGCTGAATCCTTGTGCGAGGAGCTTTGCAACTTCCAGTCTTTCACTCCACGCTTGGAGCTCAGAAAGCGTTCCTACATCTCTAAGCAGGTCTGCAACTTCCTCCTCATTCTTGCAAGCATTTAAGGCCGAGCAGAGTGCCCTAAACCAAGGGTCTCTGCGCCAGCCGGCCTCTGTAAATCGGCGTTTAGCCATAGTCGTAAGAAAATAATTGAATGGTGTGCCTGCACGCCGAAGCGCGTCTTATGGCTATTATTATTGATGAATAAAGTACGGAATAATCGAAGACTATATCAAGCGCGTAGGTGTGTCAATGTTTTAATTCGTTGAAACACAGGTCCATTAATCAATTAATTGATTAATTGAACTATTTGATATATCGATATATCAAATTGATAATAGACAATAGGCGTATATCAATATATTTCAATTACTACTTTAGCCCTAATATAAGCCAATTTCTCGTGTTTCGGACCTCAATTGAGCTTATGTTTTTGTTCCCCCCTTGGGGGGAACGTCAAAGGTCCCTAGCTTTAAAGGAAAAGTGGGGATGCTTAAAAGTTTTTTTGAAAAAGGGGTATCTAGGGAGACCAAGAAAAATCTACACTTAGGAGGTCCAGCCCTCCCACCCATACATATACCCACCCCGGGGGGTGGGAGTAAATATTAAGATTCGGTGATTCGCTCAGAATCGCTCATAAATATATCCACTATTTACCCCCTCCTCGTTGCGCAATTATTTCGTCAGCGACATTCCTCGGCACCTTATCATAATGTCCAAACTCCATTGAATAACTGGCCCTACCCTGTGTCATTGACCTTAGATCCGTTGCATACCCAAACATGGTAGCAAGAGGAACATTACACTCGATAGTCTTTGCATTACCACGCTCAGAAGTACCCTGAATCATTCCACGTCGCGAATTTAAGTCACCCATTACATCCCCAAGAAATTCCTCTGGAGTTACTGCCTCAACTTTCATTATTGGCTCCAGAAGAACTGGATCTGCCTTTCTAGCAGCAGCTTGGAGTCCGACTGAAGAACATGTCTTAAATGCAATTTCGGATGAGTCGACATCGTGGTAAGAACCATCAAACAAATCTACCATGATATCAACCAAAGGATATCCAGCCATCACTCCCCTATTCATTCCTTCCTGGAATCCTTTGTTACAAGGATTGATGTATTCCTTAGGAATCTTTCCTCCAGCAATGTGGTTTACGAATTCATACCCTTTACCAGGTTCCTGAGGGATAAGCTTGAAGATGACGTGACCGTATTGACCTCTACCTCCAGTTTGCTTGATGTACTTCTCTTCATGTTCAACTTCTTTCTGAATTGTTTCACGATATGCAACCTGAGGCTTACCAACATTTGTCTCTACTTTAAATTCACGTTTCATACGGTCGACGATTATTTCCAAGTGAAGCTCTCCCATTCCAGAAATAATAACCTG
>CAZYBL010000065.1:0-6626 GCA_964645805.1 uncultured Candidatus Peribacteria bacterium
CTGAATTTCATCAATCTGAGATGCAGTTTTTTTCTTTATTGGTTGGTCTTTTAATAGCAATTTATTTACGATGATCTTCTTAGTGTGTTTACCTTTTTGATCAATTTCAAATTGGATTTTGACTACAGGAACATTATTAGCTTTTTCAATAATCTCTACAAGAATAAGAACGTGAGGCTTTGAATACCTTTTCAGAGTATCAGAGAATAAAGGCAAGTATGCAACCAGAGCATAATATGAATCACTAATGCCTGTAAGTGCCTTACGTCTTTCAGCGTTTTTTTTTACTAATCTTATTACTTTGTTTACATCTTTCTCGAAGTTTCATTCTGAGCCAGTTTTTACGGGAAGGAGAATCACCGAATGTATTAACTAAAACTCTGAGAGGTTTATCAGGAACACATGATGTTTCTCCGTTAATGTATCTCTTAATCTGAGTATGACTTATATCTCCTGATTCCCTTCCCATTTTAGAATAATTTAACTTAATCTCTTTTTCTTTCTTTAACATGAAGAGAGTTGCTTCGTTGCTAGACTTTGCGGTTTGCATACAACGATTGTAGCAATATGTTCAGTTGAACGTCAAATTATGATGTTCAATTAGTTATAATTGGCTACATTTCCAGTATGGCGATTTTACTTAAAAAGTTTCGTGAGGAACAAGGTGTCTCTCAAGCGTGGCTTGCTCAAAAAATGGGAATACATCGCGTTACGATAGCACGATACGAGGATGGTAGGAGTACCCCTCCACAGTCCTTCTACTATCAGCTTGCCCACCTGTTTCGCTTCGAAGTGGAAGAAATTACTTCCCGTCTAAATGTATGAAATTTACAGATGGGCAGTTAGCGGCATATCGTGAGTTCTTTCTAATTCTCTCGAATGTGAAGAAACGGCAACTCCTGCTCGATCAAGAAGCTGGAGATGACACTAACAGGAAAAAGTCGACCCCCGTTGCGCGAAGATCGTCCCTTTCCGTATTGCATTATGAGTATAGATAACATTGTCGGCTGGATCAAGCTGTGGAGAAAGATGTGGAACAGTCCTCACTCCTGCAAACGTGGTTATATTTGCGTTTGGGTATGGCTTCTTACACATGCCACTCATGAGGGGCAAATTGGAGAAAATACAAGATATGCTTTTTTCAAAGGTAAAAAAATTACACTTGAAGTAGGACAACTAGTATGTGGTAGCAAACAAATATCCAGAGAAACCGGTGTACCTGAATCGACAGTCAGGAGACATCTACGATGTATGCAAAGTGAACACCAAATTGAACGGCAATCTGATAACAGATGTTCGCTTATTACAATAGTAAACTGGAATAAGTACCAAGGGAGTGAACGGCAAGATGGCCAGCAGGTGAGCGACAAACGATCGTCATACGACGATCAGGTGAACACTAATAGAGAAAATAAGAATATAAAGAAAAAAGAATTTAAGAAAGATTTATCCGACGCAGAAGCGTCGGATTCCCCCGTAACAACTAATGTTATAAAAAGCGATTTTCAAAATGCTCAATATCTTGCTGAAATGGTAGTTGAATCTAATCCAGCAAATAAACAGAAATATGGTTCGGTAGAGCATAATGAGATACAAAGAAAGATTAGCCTGTGGGTTGAGGATATTGAAAAGATGCGTCGATTGGACAATGCTAAGCCAGAGCAAATCAAATTTGTGCTCGAATGGCTTAGGCACGGAAATACCCGCGATGCCAATTTTTGGCGCGGAAACATTGCTAGTGGAAGAAAGTTGAGAGCGCAATTCCCGAAACTTGTCAGTTGTATTCAGCGTGAACATGAGACGAAAGAACAAAGCATTGTCGCTGAAATCTAATTTTTACCCCTTTTATAAGCTATGGAAAACACAGAAGACGTTTACATTCTATCCACTATCAATGGCTTGATATTCCCTATCATAACTGAGCAAGTTATAGCTATAAATTTTGAATTAAAGCGGGGAACTAAAATGCTCAATATAGGTTCAAGTTTAGTCGCTAGCCATCAAATATGTTCCATAGTCCCTGTACCTACATTCCTCCGTAATGACCGTATGGCTCTGGCTGTGAAGCGGCTTAAGCGGTGTAAGAAGTGCTATACGGTGATAGCATTGAGTGATACATGTCCCTGTAAAGATAAACAGATGAGAGGTGAGTTCAGTCCTTTTCTTGAAATGGCGCGACAGGATAATCCGAAACTAGATAAGGCTTTGAAACAACAGGAGAAAATGGCGTCCCTACCTCAACCACAAGATAAAAACAGTGAGCCATAATAGTTGTTAGGGCTAATGAAATAAGGACAAAAATGCTTTAGTGCATCAAAAATAATTCCTTCAAATAATTAGTTCTGATAGGCTCTATATGTGGACTGGTTAAACATATCCTTGTTATGGCTTGCAGATAATTATGTTTGGATTTTTAGCCTTTTAATACAAGGTTTTATTGCTTATCACGTTTTCTTTTTGTCGAAAAGATTAACGAATAAAGCAAGGCTAGAACACAAAGAAAAAATTAAGCAGGAGGCTGAAAAATTATTATCGGAGATTCATATTAGAAATCTGAATAAAGAGGTACACCTAATAAATATAAACAGATACTTTAAAGATTACCCTTCAAACAAAGAAAAAAGATTTGAAGGTTATTCTTATATCCGAGTAGAGATAAAATCAACAAGATTTGATGGCGTTGAATTTTTTGAGTCTATGCCTGTTCAAATTTATCAAAAACCTAACGGCAGGCTAACTACTAATGGAAAAGAAGACGAAGAAGCATTTTTAGCTTTTCCAGTCGGAGTTGTTCCTTATGAGTGGATAGAACATGTAGATATATCTGGTGATGAGTATGGTTGGGTGCCACAATTCTTTTGTCGATTCAAAGGAAGAACGAACTGGAGATTTTGGAGACGACTTTTGTTCTTTGGCTTCCCATTTAATAAGTTGGTTTATTACAAAAAGAGCGAATTTTATAACAAAAATAATGACCCATGTGATATGGAATTTGTTCCTATAACTGATCCAATTTACAAAAACTAAATTGAAATCGGATTCCTATCCACAGCGTTATTTTTCAGAAAGTTAAGCGAAGCCAAATATCTTTGTGTTACTGCGGGCGAGGAGTGCCTCATAAGCTGTTGAACCTGCAATAAGTCTGCATTGCCGATGGAAAGGGTTAAAGTGGCACATGTGTGCCTCAGACTATGGGCAGACAAATTGGGCTTACAAATACCAGCTTTAGCAAAATACTGGCGAACCCCTGCCTGTATTGTTTTTGGTGAGATTCTGCCCTTTGCAAGATTGCCCACAGAAAGAAATAAAGGCTCATCTGGCTCAGCATTTCCACGAGCCTCAAGATAGTCCATTATTGCCTCATAAACATCCTTCCTGAGCTTAGCGTCTGCAATTTTACCCCCTTTGCCTCTCACTCTCAGGACGTGTATTCCGTCTATTTCATGTATGTCTCCCCAATTAGCTCGACTAACCTCAACAGTCCTTAATCCATTAACCAGAAGAAGCCCAAAAATAGCCCGCCAACGCCTCCCAAGGAGTGTAGAGGTATCAAGTACCGACAGCAGTTTTCCAACTTCCTGTAAGCTCAATATAGCCTTCGAAGACTGGTCAGTGATCTTTGGTAACTTGATACATAAGGCAGGATTAGGCAGATTACAAGTCTGATTAAGGAACAGAAAGAAACTACGGAGAACCGATAGCTTTTTATGTATGGTAGCTGATTTAAGTCCACGCCCCTCAAGGCTTCTCCTAAACGAAAGAATATCGAGTGGTGTTACTTCCTGAACAGGCTTACGAACCCATTCAGCAAACAGTCGTATCTCATTCCGGTAATCTTCGCGTGATTTAATGGAATCAAGTTGAGTTAAGAAAGGGTGCAGATACTCTGCAAGAGTTTCATTGGGATTGAGTGTGATTGCCTCCTTTTTACAAATTAGAGTGGACATTCAGATATGAGTGACTTTAATTCCTCGCTTTTGAATCGCAGGACTTATGTGGCTGTACCTGTGGCAACCCTCTGGTAATCGTTTAGTAGGTTCTGCTTCTTTCTCTGAACACATAACAGCCACAGTTTCAGCCTTCGATAGCTCTGCAACCTCATCAATAGCTTCCTCAAATTTCTTCCCGATAAGAGGACAGCCTATTCCGCCAAGAACATCGCCCTTCCAAAGATATTTCATGGGAAGATTATTCTCCAAATTCGAGCGATTGAACCAAGGACACCATCTGCTCGACGGGTGCGATCTGACATCAATGACAAGAGTAATCTTGTGAGCTTTTAAGGGCCTTGCAAATTCATCGAAAGAGCGGTTGCTGTGTCCCACTGTGAAGATCATGGTTAAAGTTGTAATGAGTTGTAAATATATTGTGAAGGACGAACACCTGAAAGCAAGTTTTTGGCTTCTGTAAGCGCATTTACGATTGCCAAGCACTTTGAATATGTAGCAATCAATAGGGTCAATCCTTACGGAGTATTGCTGGTTCTTTTGGTACTTCGATGCCTTGCTCCTCTAAGAACTTCGCTCTGAGATCGGGCGTCATGACTACAAAGGCATCGGCAAGTGCGCCATGCCCCATTTCATGTAGTCTCTTGATTGCCCCTTCCTTGCCATAGTATTCAGAAGAAAATGAATCGGTCGCATTACCATATTCGTGGCTTATGGATGTTGTAAGTCCACGTTCAGTACGGGTAATACGCCAGATGCGATCAAGCTGTTCCATAGTGAATACTGTCATCTGTTTCGGGTCTTGCGAGTTTAACGCATCAACCATACGTTTTAGTAGTCCAGCCAAGGAAAGACTTGCGACTTTATTAAGCTGCTCATAGGTTAGGGCATGTTGTTTTCTCTCCTGCTCATGGATGCCTGAAACAACCTGTTTGTAACGCTTCTTCCAATCACATTCCCCCTGCATCCTAAAGAGCGTTGAACGGGAGGGGTAACGCACCTGTTCCTCCTCGCTCATTGCAAAGAAAGTATCCATCATTGCATCCACTCTTCCCGCATGAGCGCAGTACATCTCGAAGAGTTCTGTTTCTGTTGCCTTTGGTTGTGATGCTTCACTTATGTCTCAAACAGGAAAACCTCTACTATTCTACCATTTTTCTACTTTTTCCTTCTGTAAGCCAAAAGCAGACCAATTTGAAAGAATAATAACTGAGTATCCATGAGACATAACAAGTCCAAAAGTCTCGTCTAATCCATCCGTTGTATCAAAGCCCTTAATCTACTTGAAGCTTTTCTTATTTCCCGCGCGTATCGCATCATCTTCCGTTTCAAAACAGCGGAATGTTTTGGGTTTAGGAGCCTTGCTGTCTTTCGTGTAATAAATGCCTTCCTTCGCTTTCACATTACATTCAATTTCTTCTTTCGCCTTACTTACTATTGTTATGGTGACTTCCAATCCCTCTTTATCAAAAAGTTCCTCGTAACCACGCACAGTAGGACTTCCGATTATCGCAGGTATGTAAAATTCATCGCATCGAAGATCGACCTTGATGTGCTTATAAAAGTAATGACATTCAAAGATTTTGACATGCTGTTCTCCGCTTTTTTTAATAAATCGTGCATGGTAAGGCTCATCATACGGATGAGTCTTACCACCTGTTTTAGGACTAATCACATAACGATCAACTTCGAATGATTCACCATCGCGTTTGATATTGATAAAGCTAGATTCCGAAATTCCGATCTCCAATTCCCATTTTTGATTATTTACAAGATTGATGGGATACAAATTGCCAGTTCTTGCTTGGGAACGTGATGGGAGTTTCTCTTTGCTCACATAAGTATCTGTGGCATTTAGTTTCATCATTGCTACACGATACATGGATTCGCTAATGCTTCCCCGTGTCATAGGTTCACTAACACCGAAATTTCCCCTATCAAGTTCCAATAATCCCTTTTCAAAAGCTATATCAAGATATGGGGCATACCAAGATGCTATATCCGCATCATCAAACACACTGCTCCGCACTGATTCGGGAATTACGAATCCTTCGATATTTACCAGCATTTTAATAGCTTCTACTTTATTCACAGGTTGAGCAGGTCTGAATGTCCCGTTTGGATAACCATTTATCCATCCATTACTCTTCGCAAAACATATAAATACAGCAAACCATTCTTCACCAACATCAGAAAAGCAATTCTGATACTCAGAGTGTGGATTGCCCCATTCATCCATAACTTCCAGTGAATTAACATTATCACCAACAAGAATTTTAAGAAGCTCTGCCCGATTTATCGGATTGTTGGGTTTAAATGTGTTGTCAGGATAACCCGAAATAATCCCTTTATTGTACAAATACTCTATCGCATCTTTATTTAGGCTGTACTGGATGTCATAGAGTTTGAGGTCAATAGGGAGATTGTCTTCAAATCTATTGCTTGCATTTACCGAAGAAGCGAACAGAAATGTAACGAATATAAGTGAGAAATTAATTCGGGTTGGCATGGTCGCTTGGGGAAGGAAACATAACCTATATCAGTAACACCTTGTAAATTGGCTCATGTAAGTGGCTAATTAAAAGGTTGGAATGTTCCAACTATATTAAAACATAGAACAAGCGATAATTTCAACATTCCTTCGAGAATCCGCCTGCGTAAGCTGGCGGAGGAAGAGTT
>CAZYBL010000066.1:0-1429 GCA_964645805.1 uncultured Candidatus Peribacteria bacterium
GTGTTGTGGGACAGATGCAGGATCTGCATATATCAAACGTAAATCACGAGAAACTTCTATACCCGAAATTCCAAAGTCTTCAACCTGCTTAATTTGTTTTTTTGTGGCACCGTAAACGAGCGGAACATAAGTAACTCTTTTTTCACTAATCCTTTTTTCTGTATCGCGCGAAAATCGTCTTCTAACTTCAGTGATATCAGGAATACCCAAATCAGATTCGTATCTAGAGGAAATCTTAAGCCGCTGGGGTTCCAAAAGTGATCCTGTAAAAGTAGTTATTACTCTAGAAAGGGGATCGAACACAGCTTCGAAGTAATCGACAAGTTCTCTTGGGCATTCGTCGGTTCCGTTCTTGCACTCATTATATATTTCCTCGGTTATTAAAATGTCCGATAACGTCTCCGCAACTAAAATTGGATCATCTGTGACCAGGGGATCTACATAAACCATATCGAGTGTTGTGTTCGTTGCCAAAATACTTGTCTCACCGGTTTTTGAATTTCTAGAAAGTATCTCTCCTCTCTTGGCAGGAAGTTTAACACCTCCGTAATGTTGTGACTGTGCTAATTCATGGTATTCACTACCTCTTAATATCTGAAGTTCCGCTAATCTGGAAACAATAATTAAAACACAAATCAGAAGAAAGATATTCACAGCAAGCATTCGGTTTGTAATCGAGCGTTTGCGTTGGGTTTCCGAAGTAGAATGATATGAAGATCTCACTCGTTAAAGGATAGCATATTTATTAGGTTAGGTACGTAAGGTATGTAAGGTAGGTCAGGTAGGTGTGTTTTTAAAAACTTACCTTACAAACCTACCCGACCTAAGTTATAGATGCTTCCATTGCAGCACCAACTGTGGTATAATCATCAGATGCCCCAAGACTGGTCCACCATGGACGGTGCCACACTGCTTGCTGAGTTAGAACAGTATAGTGTTGCCGAGGGTATAGCGGATATTCATATGTCTCCGGAAAAAACATTTGTACGCCTTGAAGTTCGTCATCATGGTGTATTACGCAAATTAGCTGATTTAACTCACGAAAACTACATTGAGCTTGTTAGACGTATAAAATTCGTTGCAAAACTAAAGCTAAACGTAACTAACATTCCTCAGGATGGACAATACACATTCGAGGCTCCTGGAAGGGTTGTTAATATCCGTGTATCTTCGATTCCATCTCGTTTTGGAGAAACTCTTTCCCTCAGGCTTCTTGATCCAGATAAAGGAATAGTCCCACTGGAAAAACTGGGATTCCCAAAAGATATTCACGAAGCTCTGGCTTCGTTGGTACAGCTTCCAAACGGACTAATTTTGGTCACTGGACCAACGGGTTCTGGAAAGACTACTACCTTGTATGCACTTTTAAGTTCAATTATTGGTAAAGAAAGAAACAAAACACGCCATAATTACCAATACGCTAAGTATC
>CAZYBL010000066.1:1439-6626 GCA_964645805.1 uncultured Candidatus Peribacteria bacterium
CATTACTCTAGAAAATCCTGTTGAGTATGAGTTACCGGGAATTGTGCAAAGCCAGGTTGATCACGAGCATGATTACACATTTGCCAGTGGACTTAGATCAATACTCAGACACGATCCTGATGTAATACTTGTCGGTGAGATACGTGACTTGGAGACTGCACAAACAGCCATCGATGCCGCGCTTACTGGACACTTGGTAGTATCCACATTGCATACAAACTCTGCTGTAGAAGCTATTCCCAGACTTCTTTCTATGGGCGTGAGTCCATATACTTTCGCACCTTCTCTAAGGGCTATACTTGCTCAAAGGCTTATAAGAACTCTGAGTGATGAATGCAAAAAAGATGGAGCTAAATGTGATCCATTAGACCATGATACTTATTCAGGTCAATTGGCTTTACCAGAACTATTAATCATTACACCTCAGATAAGAGACCTAATCCTTCTTAACGAGACAGCGGTTGCTATTGAAGAACAAGCCAAAAAGGAGGGGTATAGGACTATGAGAGAATGGGGGGAATATTTCGTTGAACAGAAAATTACCTCAGAATCGGAGGTTATGAGGGTGAGTATATAAACAACAATTGACAGTCAACCATTAACAGTTAACATGTTCCTCCAGTCTTTATATTTGTTAACTGTCAATTGTTAATTGTCATATGTCAATCCGCAGACGTCATAGACGTGGCTTTTATCCGTTAGCGCAACCTTCACCCTTACCGTCAATGGCAAGAAGGGTAATTGTTCTAATAGTAGCTGGAATTATTATTTTCTTAATTGGTACAAAGATCCTTTCACTATTTGGAGTAGGAAACGTTGTACAGCAAAACGCAGTTAGGCTTACAACAGAAGGGCAGGGGATTGTTAAGGTTTCGATCGAAGGCGAGGAATTAAAGAGAGCGGAGAACAACATCAACTTGTATCCTCAGGATAGAGTACATACAAGTGCCAGATCGTATGCTTCATTGTATCTTTTCGATGATTCGATTATTAGATTAGATGAGCAATCCGAAGTAGGCATCGTTAAGAGTGCACTAGGTGCTAAGAAGTCTGAATGGGAACTTGAGATGGTAAACGGTTCTGTATGGCTTGCTACACCAATCAAAGATATTTTCACAGGTAGCATCATAAGAACAATAAGAACTGACCGTTTATTGATGGAGTTTCCCGCTCAAACCGAAGCAATGGTTGGGACAAACTCTTTAGCAGTATTCTCTGCAGATATGTTGGGTGTAAAAGTCATTACGGTAGGTTCAAAGGAACCGATTTTCATAGGAGAAGGGCAAAAACTTGTACTAACTGACGAACTCACAATTGGAGATCCATATAAATACAGAGATCCACTGGATCCTACTGTCATAAAATCACCATTTCTAGAGGAAAGCAGGATAGTGCTTTCTAAGATAAAGTCCGAAATAGAAAAAGAAGATTCCGAGAAAGAGCCAGTAGTAGATGAGATACTATTGGTAAAAGAACCAAAAGATGGGATTACCGTTCAAACAGGTACGGTGCGGGTTTCAGGTTCAGTTGGTTTAAATGTAAAAAGCGTACGTATAAACGGTTACGTTGTTAAACTAGAAGAAGGCCAAAGAACATTCTCGCAAGAGCTAGCATTATCTGATGAAGACCAAACAAGCGTCCTTATAGAAGCACTCAGCTCGGATGAGCAAGTTCTTGCAGAAACAAGGAGGCTTGTTAAAAGAGACACACAACCACCTGAGCCTCCAATAATTACATTCCCTGCATCAGACGGAGAAACGTATCTGACTTCGATAGGAGATCTGGAGGTTACCGGAAGGGCTGGTAAAGATATTGTTGGGATAGAAGTCAACGATTATCGCCTGCAGCTCTATCAACCAGGTGATGACACCTGGACTTATCTTGCAAGTACTAAACTTGATAATTTTAAAGAAGGTGAGAATGTATTTAAGATTGTTGCGATTAATAAAGGAGGATATAAATCAGAGCCCGCGGTACTTACTGTGATATTGGGGGAGGGAGAGGAAGGGGTTATTAAGGAATCACCCTCCTCCGCCAAGGCTACGGAGGGCAGGGAAGATGCAGAAGAATCAGAGGAGGAAGAATCTGAAGCACTTGATAATTTTCCACTTCTTCCAGGTACGTTAACCGTAAAAGGTCCTACTCCAGGAACAACTCACACAGCAACTGGCAGTTCATTCTTATTGGAAGGTGAAACTGTAGCGCAGACGGAAAGTGTTTGGATTAATGATTATAAGCTGAGGCTTTATAAACCGGGTAAGACCTTTTGGAATTACATAGCGGATACGAAGATGGGGACACTTCATCGAGGTACTAATGTTTATAGGATTGTTTCTAGGGATAAAGATGGGAATATATTGGATGAGATTGAGTATATTGTTAGGTTTGATCCTAGGTCTGAACCTTGATTTTCCTGATTAAAAGATGGACAGGATTAAAGTAATGAACTTGCTCTTCGCCATTGGCAAAACAGAGACCCTTTCTTTGTAATCATGAAAATCATAAAATCATGTGAATCATGGTTCAGACAGGGGGGAACAGCAGTTAAGTATACTTTACTTTTTAGTTATAAATTCATTCTGCTTATTAATTCCAATCGGCGCCTCAACTCTAATCCGATTCTCACTCAAATCATCAAAAGAAAGTCTGTGTGCGTGAAGGCACAAACCCGTGATCCCATATTTCTCAGACACCCTCTTACTCTCCTGCGTCCCATAACTCAGATCTCCCAAAATCGGATGACCGATTGATCTTAAATGAACTCTAATTTGATGCGTACGCCCAGTATGAAGATCACATTCAAGAAGTGCGCAATCACCTCGGTCTTCGAGAGTTTTATAAGTCGTTCTCGCATCTCTACTCGAACGTGTTTTGAATACCGACATCAAGGTTCTATTTATCAGATTTCTTCCAATCGGTGCATCGATTGTTGCTGACTGAGGAGAAGGGGCTCCCGAAACCAATGCAATATAAGTTTTTTCAACAGTTCGATCAGCGAATTGTTTTTGAAGTTTTATATGAGTCTCAGGCGACTTAGCGATTAGTAAACATCCTGTTGTTTCTTTGTCTAACCTGTGGACTAGAACTGATTCCGAAGAGAAGGGGATTCCTTTTGATTCAAAGATATAAGCAATACCATTAAGAATTGTATTCTCATCTTTGCCCATCGTAAGTGCAGGATGAACCGCGATGCCTTCCGGTTTATTTATAACCATGCATGAGTCATCCTCGTATAAGATTTTGAGATTGAGGTTGACGGGATTGATTGTCTTGACTGCCGCGATTGTCGAATCGCGGCTGCTTGCGTTTACATTATCTCCCTCCTTTAAAACAAACGCCGGTTTCTTCACAACTTCGCCATTAACCGTAACGTGACCGCCTTTGATCATCTTATTCGCCTTTGAACGGCTGATGACTGCTCCCTTTTCCGCAAGGAACGCGTCCAGTCTACCCGTAGCATCAACTACAAAATCCACGATCTATTTCCTGGAAATATATCTAGGCAATCTAACTACTCTAGGCAATGGGCTTTGACTTTTTGGTTGACCTGCAAAATTTGCCATCATTCTAATCCTCCCAGCCATTCTAGTTCTGGCACTTTGTAAGAACCCATAAGCGGCCTCAGCTGTGACAGGATTATCAAGTGATTCAAGTTCTGTTGGAGCACTAGCCGACATATTGCAATTTTGCCCTCTCATGACTATCCAATTATACCCTTCCATTATTGGTCTACAAGAATTATGCTAGTTATATGAACGATGAATTACTCACCAGAGCGGTTGAAAAAGTTATTCCGGAGGATTTGGCCAAAAAGAAGCTTAAATCCGGCAAACCAATCAGGATTTACAATGGAATTGATCCAACTGGATCGAAGCTCCATATAGGCCATACGGTGCCTCTAAGGAAACTTCAGGCATTTGCAGAAGCAGGGCATGAGGTGATTTTTCTGGTCGGAAGCTTTACTGCGATGGTGGGGGATCCATCTGGCAGAGATGAAATGAGGAAGGCTTTGACCAAGGAACAAGTTGAAGAGAACTTTAAAACATACAAAGAACAAGCCAGTAAAGTCCTGGACTTTAGCAAAGTCAAAGTCGTTTACAATCACGAATGGCTAAGCAAGATTTCACTACAAGAATTCCTGGAACTTTGCGGATTCTTTACCAAACAACAAATCGAACAACGCGATATGTTTGAAAAAAGAGAGAAGGAAGGCAAACCAATTTATATGAATGAAATGATTTATCCATTACTTCAGGGGTACGATTCGGCTTACATGGATGTTGATGCTGAGCTGGGGGCTACTGATCAGGAATTTAATATGCTTGCGGGCAGAACGATCCAAAAAGCTCTGGGCAAACGCGCGAAATTTGTGTTGACAGTAAAAATTATCGAAGGGACAGACGGTAGGAAGATGAGCAAGACTTACGATAACTGTATTTATCTTGATGATGAGGCAAGCGACATGTTCGGCAAAGTAATGTCTGTTAATGATGATTTGATGCAAAGTTACTTCGAATGCTGCACAGGTGTGCCTATGGATGAGGTTAAAAAGATTGTTAAAGGAGACCAGAGAGAGGCTAAAGTCAGGTTAGCGAAAGAGATTGTGACTTTGTATCACGGGGAGAAAGAAGCTGATGCTGCAGCGGGGGCTTTTGATAAGGTTTTTAAAGACAAAGAAGTGCCTGATGATATTCCTGAAGCAAATGTGAAGAAGGGGACTTTATTAATTGATGTTTTGGTTGATAACAAATTAGCTTCTTCCAAATCCGATGCAAGGAGAGTGATTGAACAGGGAGGAGTTAAGATTGATGACAAAGTAGTGGATTCGATTGAAGCGGAAGCCAAAGAAGGTATTCTGAAAGTTGGGAAGAGGAAGTTTATGAAATTACATATTAAATAATGCTATTTCGTGCTATTGGCTGGCTTCTTATTTTCGCTCTTGTATTACTGTTTATTGATTATTTTGAAATACCATATGGATCATATTTTGTTGATAAAGTTAATTATGAGTGTGATAAATTTATTGGAAAAGATGGAACGTCAGCTCATGGAAAGTGCACATTAATAAGTGGTGATAGATACAAATATTCAGAACCAAAAACTTTCACTGATGGAGATGAAAAATTTAAAATATTCGATGAAAAAGAGGTAGTAATAAACAATGTAAACATTGATAACCCAATAATT
>CAZYBL010000067.1:0-6579 GCA_964645805.1 uncultured Candidatus Peribacteria bacterium
TCCTGAACATCCCCATCCTCTCTGCATGGGTATTTGGAATAATGACACCTTTCATCTGGATAATGGACATAATTGCAACCCTACTCTGAAAAAATGCTTAAGAACTTCCTTCTTCTGATTATTTCAATACTCTTCGTATTAATAGTATTTGAGGTTTTTTTAAGAATCACAGGAATCTCTTATCCATATTACATGAGAGTAGATGCAGTAACCGGACATTCACTTAGGCCAGGGGCAGAAGGCTGGTGGACAAGGGAGGGTAGAGCCTACGTTAAAGTAAATTCTGATGGATTACGTGATCGTGAATACTCAGTTAAGAAACCTGAAAATACAATCCGTATTGCAGTACTTGGAGATTCCTATGCAGAAGCAAAACAGGTTGATATGAAAGACGCTTTTTGGTCAGTAATTGAAGAAATGAGCACGCCTTGCACAGACAAAGAAGTTGAAGTGATTAATTTCGGAGTATCGGGCTTTGGAACTGCACAAGAATATCTGCTTCTTAAAGACAGAGTATGGAAATACAATCCTGATTATATTCTCCTGGCTTTTCTTTCCGGAAATGACTTAAGAAACAATTCAAAAAACTTAGATCAGAACGAAAACATACCTTACTTCGTCTTAGAAAATGATGAACTCAAGCTTGATAATTCATTCAGAGACACAAAGTTCTTTAAGAATCAGAATAAACTTTCAAGTCAGCTGTTTTTCAAAGCAATTAACAACTCGCGTGTGCTACAAATTGTAAATCGCGCAAGGCAAGTGGTTCGTGACAGGGAAAAAAGTGATACTAATCAGGGCGAACCTGCTTTACAAGAAATTGGTCTGGAGGAATTAATTTACAAAACTCCCGAAACTGAGCAGTGGAAGGAAGCGTGGATAATAACAGAAAAGATTATTGAGCTAATGAAATCAAATGTTCATGAGAATAATGCCGAACTGATAATTGCACTCGTCACAAACAGCATCGAGGTAACGCCTGACGAAACAAGAAGAGAAGAACTTAAATCAAAACTATCAGTAACCGATCTTAAATATCCTCAAAACCGCATGCAGGAAATTGGTAAAAGAATTGGAATCCCGGTTATCGCACTTGCACCCCGCTTCTTGGATCATGCACTAAAGAATAACATTTGTTTGCATGGCTTCGAGGGCAAATGCGAGGGGCATTGGAATGAAAAGGGGCACAAGTTGGCGGGAGAAATTATTTCGGAAGAATTATGCAAAATTCTTGAATAATTGGTATCATTCAATCATGAGCAAGTTATCAATATTTGCCGAGCTCTGGGCATTTATGAAGATAAGAAAGAAATGGTGGCTTTTGCCCATAATAGTCATGATTGCCTTATTGGGGCTAATATTAGTCTTTGCTCAAGGATCGCCTCTGGCACCGTTCATATACACTGTATTTTGAAATGACTTGTCCCAAACCTCTTCAGCCGCTCTATAAAGCCTGGTGCGCGTTTAGTCACGTACTGGGGAGAATAATGAGTTTTATTATCTTGAGTTTATTTTGGCTTATCTTTTTTAGTTTGTATGGAATACTCCTAAAAATCTGGAACCTAAAAAATCTTGGAAAAAAGAATCCCCCAACTTACTGGGTAGATCCTCCCGAAGATCACGGCATGCAGTATCAGTTTTAATATGAACAAACCCATCTTTATCCTCGGCATCTCCTGCTTCTACCACGACTCCGCCACAGTACTGATCAAAGATGGAGAAATCATCTTCGCAGCACAGGAAGAAAGATATACGAGGAAGAAACATGACGATTCTTTCCCGATTAATGCAATCAATGCCGCTCTTAAGTATGCCGGAATTACTTCTGCTGACCTGAGCGCCGTTGCATTCTACGAAAAACCGTTCACAAAATTCTTCGACAGGATTTTAAAGACGCTTTTCAAAGTATGGCCGAGAGGCTTTATGCAATACCAGTATGCAATGCAGGATTGGATGACAAAAAAGCTTTGGATACCTCAGACAATTAAAAAGGAATTGAAATACGATGGCGATATTTTCTTTATCCCCCATCATGAATCTCACGCTTACTCAAGTTTCGGAGTTTCCGGCTTTGATGATGCGACTATTGTGACTGTTGATGGTGTTGGTGAATGGGCGACGGCTACAATTGGAAGAGGCAAAGATAATAAAGCCGAAATTCTAAAAGAAATACATTATCCCAACTCGTTAGGACTCCTCTATTCAGCAATAACCTATTACTTAGGATTTAAAGTTAATTCCGCAGAATACAAAATAATGGGGCTAGCTCCTTATGGGGAACCTAAGTATTTGGAAAAAATGCGTGAGCTTATAGATGTTAAAGAAGACGGGAGCTTTGCGCTTAATATGAAGTACTTTAACTTTGAGCATGGCCTTAGAATGTCCGGGAAGAACTTAGAGAAGCTCCTTGGTCAACCCAGGAGGAAGCCTGAATCTGAACTTGAGCAATTTCACAAAGATATCGCGCGCTCTCTTCAGGAATTAACCGAAGAGGTAATGATGAAGATCGTAAATCATGCCAAGAATTTAGCGCCCTCTGAGAATTTATGTCTTGCCGGTGGTGTTGCGCTTAATTGCGTTGCCAATGGGAAGATATTAAGAAGCGGAAAGTTCAAAGAGGTATTCATTCAACCTGCCTCCGGTGATGCAGGAGGTGCACTTGGAGCAGCGCTTGCAGTTTGGTACAGACAATTTAATGGATCTAAGTTGCCACGAATGGAGAATGCTTTTTATGGAGATGAATATTCAGACGCAGAGATAGAAAAGATCCTGAACAAGGAGAATCTTCCTTTTCTCAAAATGTCAGATGAAGGTTTGATAGACCGTGTATCAACTTTAATGCAAGGAGAAAACGTCGTGGGATGGTTCCAAGGCAGAATGGAGTACGGTCCTCGCGCACTTGGCAACCGGTCGATCATCGCTGACGCAAGAAACAAAGATAACTGGCAGAAAGTTAATCTTAAAATCAAATTCCGCGAATCGTTCAGACCATTTGCACCTACAGTTCTGGAGGAAAGAATTCCAGATTACTTTGATTTGGACCGGCCCACGCCTTACATGCTTCTGGTTGCAGATGTTCATCCGGATAAGAGAGATGAAATCCCCGCGGTTACTCATGTAGATGGTTCTGCGAGGATTCAGAGTGTTAATCGTGATCAAAATGAAAAATATTACGATTTAATCAAAGCTTTCGAACAAAAAACCGGCTGCGGAGTGATTATAAATACCTCATTTAACGTTCGAGGAGAGCCAATTGTTAGATCGCCTGAGGATGCAATTAATTGTTTTTTGAATACCCACATGGATTATCTGGTGCTTGGGAATTATCTGCTCGATAAAAAGGAAATGCCGGAGAACAGGGTTTTGAACAAGGAAGACTATTTGGAGCAGTTTGAACTGGATTAGGACAAATTTTCAATTATTAATTTTCAATTTTCATTTAATTTTCAATTACTCAATGTCCAATGAATATGACGATCTAATGTAAATATTGAAAATTGGTCATTGGACCTTAAATGAAAATTAAAAATTGGAAATTGAAAATTTCTTTGATTGCCTTTTTTGCTTTCATTACCTTTAATACATTCATGAGAAAGCTCATATTAAATCTCGGCACCTCCCTCCTCAGCCTAATAATATTCATTGGCATTATTGAAATTGGTCTTAGGGTCACCGGCTTGCAATCTGTAAAACCTAATCCTCCTAAAATATTCCAAACCAGTGAACACGAAGACATCAGTTATGAGCTAATTCCTAATCTTGAAAATGAGAAAGCTTACAAAGGCAAAGTCTCGACCAACAGTTTGGGGTTCAGAGGACCAGAACTTGAAGAGGGCAAACCAACAATCGCACTCTTCGGCGATTCAATTACATTCGGATACGGAGTTTATGATGATCAAACACTCGGAGCTTATATGCGGGAGCTATTGACCGGGTACAACGTAATCAATACCGCAGCTCCTGGATACAACCTGCGTCAGCAAACCGGTATCATCAGACAAAAGTTAAACGACATTGATCCGGAGATAGTCGTTTTGGTTTTTTACTTTAATGATCTTACGGACGATACCGGATTTTTAGATGACGAAGGAATACTCAGACCCGAAGGTTGGGACCCAGAGCAAGAAAAATGTAAACCAATTACAAGCGGGGCAATGAGCTATCTTCCAGGAAAGTGTTGGTTAGCCGACCACAGTGCATTTTATAAGGCCTTCAAGAAAGTTTATGATCTGCAGGCAAGCAAACGAACAATCTCCGAAGAACGGGAAATATCAATAAATAATCCGGAGATAGACTCGGTTGAATCTGATTCTTTGGAGCTCTATTCAGTTCAACTCGAGATCTTTAGCAAATTAATTCCACAAACCAAGAAAATATTTGTAATTTGGCCAGACCATGAACTTCATGAGCAATCTCGCCCACGGCTTAAGCAGATCGCTGAGGCTTATGACTTCCAGGTAATTGACCTTTACGATACTTTCTCGAACACCGCAGAAACGTTACCATGGGATACCGTGCACCCGAGTCCGAATACCTTGGAGCAGGCTGCACAAGTTATTACCAATAATCTTTGATGCTCGAATACTTTCCGTTTTATAAAACAAAGATGAATCTGTCCTTAATCAAAGGACTGGATGGTTGGTTATCGAACAAAGAAGCATCACTGCTTTACAGATTAGCTAGAAGATCCAAAGGAAAAGGAGAAATTGTCGAGATTGGATCTTGGAAAGGTAAATCTACAATCTGTTTATCCTGCGGATCGCGCGATGGAGCTGGTACAAAAGTAACTGCGATTGATCCTCATACAGGATCTTCTGAGCACGGTGATGTTTATACGTTTGATGAATTTAAAGAGAACATAAAGAAAGCCGGAGTTGAGGATATGGTGAACCCGATTGTTAAGACTTCTGAGGATGCATCCGTTGGTTGGGATAAACCCGTGGAACTTCTTTGGATTGACGGAGCTCACGAAGAGGAGTTTGTGAGATTAGATTTTGAAAAATGGAATCCGCATTTGATTAAAGGTGGAACAATTGCTTTTCATGATTCATCTATGCCCGGAGTTAAAGTTGTATTGGAAGAAAAGCTTTATCGCGGTAAAGGATTTAAGAAAATCCGATTTGTGCATGGGGCAACTTATGCAGTTAAGGGGAGGCCGATGCTTTTTGCGAATAGGTTTATGATGGTTATGAGAAACTTTACTTACTATATATGGAAAATAAAACACTTCTTTAGGCATCGAAAGCACCAAAAGACGCAAACCCCTCCAGGATAAAGGATCTTATGCACTAACAATATTTACTCGATTCGTCGCATACGCCCTCCCCCCAAGGGGTGGGAAGATGGCTGGGTGGTGGGGTCGGCTGTTAATTGTGGCATCCCCAAAACCCTAGTCAACACCTTCTCAAAAAAAACTTCAAGCCTCCCCGACTTTTCCCCTTAAACTAGGGACCTTTGACGTTCCCCCTCCCGGGGGAACAAACAACCAACAACTTGCAACATACAACATTATTGATATATGTCAGACCCCAGTTGTTAGTTGTTTGTTGTCAGTTGTTGGTCAACTGATAATCCTCCCCACCCTCTCCTTCCAATCCATACCTCTAGCAACTTCTTTCCCTTTTTCAATTTTACTTGAATCTGAATCCGCAAGCACCCTCTCAACCGCATCTGCAAGCGAGCTTGCATCTCCAGGCTCACAAAATTCAACTACAGATTCATCTACACTATCTCTGACCGGAGGAATATTTGCACAAACCACTCTTTTTCCTGCCGCTAAGTATTCCATTAATTTAAGAGGCGACGTATCGCGCATGATAAATGGATGATCGGTCGCGGGCGCGGGGTAAATACAAACATCACATGCGGAAATACATGATGAAACCTCGTGGCCATCAACTCTTCCTTCAAACACTACATCTTCATCAGTGAGTCCCAGTTCCGCAGCAAGATCACGATAAGCATCTTTCCAATCTTCAGGACCTCCAACAATCCATCCAAAGACTTTTGCTCCCCGATCTTTCAATTCTTTAATGCCTCTGAGCATTTCCGGAACTCCCTTTTCTATCTTGTCCTGCGTTGAAAGAGATCCAACGTAACCAACGATGGGAACATCCAAAGGAAGATCCCACGCTTCTTTTACCTCATCAGCTGAAAGCATGCTTTCAAACTTCTCAAAGTCCACTCCATCTCCTTCAACAATCGTTTTGGATGAATCAACTCCCATTTTCACAAGTTCGTCACGCATTGGAGAAGTTAGGCAAACAATTTTTTTACATTTATTACACAAACCAATAAATTTATTTCTAAGTTTATTCGGAATGGTATGCAATTCTAATATTACGGGAATACTTGAATCTAGTAATGTCTTTAGAATCAACGGAGATCGTACATAAAGAACATCTGCATTGTGATTTTTCAGGAACTTCTTAAGCTCTCTTCTGTAAAAGAACATTGTTATAACCATCCAAAATGCCCCCGGTATCCACCACTTTCCAAGTGCATCGAAGTTATTTAAACGAATAAATCGAACTGAACCGGGAAGACCGTAATATTCGTGAACCGGATCGTGAATGTAAT
>CAZYBL010000068.1:0-6547 GCA_964645805.1 uncultured Candidatus Peribacteria bacterium
AAGCGCGAAGTAATTGTATGTACAGTGTATGTACAATGTATGTACAGTAAAATTGAGAAAACAGGAGCACGTCTTCGACGTGCGATGGTTATAATAAAGTCACAAAAATGTTGAAATTAGTTTTAAAGCCACTAACCTTAAATTAGTTAGGACACTAGTCCTATGTTCATTTCTCAGATAGGCTCAGAAAAGTGGAGGTAGTCACATGTATTTTACTTGGCGCGGATTGGTATTGGTTTTGGCCCTTGTCGGTTGCGTTGCTGGCATCGTTATTCACGTGAGGCACGAGATGAGCAAGCCTCGTGTTAGCAACATCGAAATCGAGTGGAGCTATCCGGCAAAGGACGCAAATCAGTTTGAGGTCAATGGGTGCTCTTCAGACTTGGTCGCGGACTGTTTTAAGTGTGTCGGCTACAATGCCAGGCCGATCAAAGATCACTCCAGCGGGAAAAGAATTGTCGAGATCAATGGGCAGCGCATTCCGTTTAAGAGAATTGTTATATGGCCGGATGGCCGTGTGCGCTACCATGAATCGGCTGATGTCAGTTTCCACAAAGGAAAGCAGAACGAATTCGTTACCCGTATGTTTTGGAGGGACACGGAGAAATGAGAACAGCCTGTCGAGAAGGCCCTTGTTCCGCTGGCGCGGGATAGGGGCTTTCATCTACCTCAAAAAATCCCCAAACTATTATTTTTTGGTAGACCTCGCGCCCGCGGAGGGGCGCTCTGGTTTATGCGTGCAAAAACCAGAGCAGGCCTCCGAGCCTGCGAGGATTACCAATAAAATGCATTATTACCTACCTCAAAAAGTCCCCAAATTTCTTAAGAACTTCACTACCTTGTTGCTCAGTTACTATCGCAGCTTGTCTGGCTGCTTGTTGAGCGATCTTTTCGAGCAGCTGATCTCCGTACTTGTATGCATACCAGACTCCACCAAGAAGAATTATTATTGGAATCAATGTAATAATACCTCTAATAAAGCCTCCAATAGTCCTCAAGCGATCGCGTTTATTCATCTTCTTAAGGATCTCCAGGATTTCGTCGATTTTATCGGGTTTGGGCATGGGTATATTGTATAGAAAGCAATAAAGGCAATAAAGGCAATCGAACTCAAGATTTGGACTTAAGCTAAAGCTTCCACGAGATTTGTAGATGCGATTGCAGGTTTCCCTCTCCCATGGGGAGAGGGTTAGGGAGAGGGGGTATTTGACCCCCTCCCTACGGGAGGGGAAACTTCGCTATGCGAATTGCCCAAGGCTTTTTTAAAAAATCTCCACATATTTTTAATTTGATCCTTTTTGCCTATATTGCCTCACTTGCTTTCTTTAGAATCCTCTCTTCCACTTCCTCCAACTCTCAAAAGCCCTGGTTAGATAATACTTTTTAGAAACAGGAATATCTAGGCAATGGACAAGCTCCAGAAGTTCTCCTCCGAATCCTGTCTTAAATGTTCTGACTCCTGCGAAGGGGTGTTTCGTTACTCCTTCGGGGGAGATTCCCCAGAAATTAAACATATGATCTCCTCTTTTTATAGCATCACAGATTGCGCGCCATTGGAGCGCATAACTTGCGGGGATTTTTGGATATTTATTAGTACTCGCACCATGATGGTAGCTGGTTTCTCCCCCAAAATGCATGTGGACCGATGTGGCAAGTGTCTCGCCTTGATATTTTGCAAGGTAAAGAGTGCACCCGTCGATCGCCGAGAACCGTCTGACTTGGGATTTAATAAAATTATTTGGATAAGGGACAAATTTATGACGCTTCCGGGTCTCATCATAAAGCTCAAAGAATTCTTCCAGGTCTTTTTCGGGATCAGTTGATGCAATTACCTCGACTCCTTCACGATCAGCGCGTCTGATTAGATTGCGGTGATTTTGCCGCATGTTTTTCATTATTTCACCCTCAGTTTTGTTTCTAAGATCTAGGCACCAAATGTGTTCAGCAAGTAAGTGCAGAGGGGATGGTTTAGATTCTGGAATTATTGTCGAATTTTCCTTCGGCCAAAAAGGACTCACTCTAATAAAAGAGCAATCATTATCAACAGCAACCTTTTTTAGTTCATTGATTAGCATGTTGAAGGTTGAGGGTTGAGGGTTGATGGTTAAATATGGGATTGCCAAATGCTTACCTCTCCTCGCCGGCACAACTATCGCCTGACAAATCCCGACGAGCTGATTAGCTTCTCTAATTTCTAATCTAATCGGTTCTTCCCCAATATCCCGGTACACTTCCCCCATTGTCCAGCTCTGCAGAAAAGGGGAATATGTTTGATTTGCGAGGAATGCATCCCATTGGGCCTGAGAGGTTGCTTCCTGGATGGTCATTACGAGTATCCTAGCGAATTAATAAAAATCTAACTACTTTCTTGATCCATAAATTTTTATTAGTAAAATTTATACATGCCAAAGGCGCCAGACATTGATCCAGAACTAAGTGCAGAGCTAGATAAAATAGAACGTGAGTATGCTCCTAGCCCAAACTATCCTCAGATATCTCGGATATTGAAAAGTCTTGATACTCTACGTAAAAAAATGGGCAAGCAGCTTATAGGAGGATGGGATGCTGTGGAGAAGACTGCGGAGAGAATGACGAAAAGGGATTGTCATATTGGTGTAGGAGAATTGGCAATTCATTTCAGTGTTGATTTAGATAAGATAACGTCACTTTCACAAAGGCATCGTGAGATATTAGCAGCAATTTGTTTGGTTCAGCGTACGGTGGGTGTTGAATTGATAACTACTCCGGCACAACGTGGAGGACCAAGGCGCGGTGTGGGGAGGAGACTAACTGCTCATGAAGAACCTAAGGAGTTTGTTAGCCCAAGGCAGGGGAATGTGCCCAGAGCTAAAAAACTAGAAGATCACAGGCCTACTGGTCAAAGTTATGCAATTGAAAGAATCAGACGCGAAGGATGGCACGGTTCAACTTAAATAAGAATAATTCGGATTAGTTTTTCAGCTTGTCTTTTATTCATATTCGGATGCGTCGGTAGGCAAAGTATCTTCTCACAAGCTGCCTCCGCCTCCGGATCCGATCCTGGAATGTAATTCGCGCTATCAAGATCGATTCCAGCAGGGCAAACTACGCATCCGGTCCAGCCGTCATGTAAGTGAATGTTCTTTTTCTTTAATTTGGATCGGATTTTGTCTGCATCTTTGGTGAAAATTGGGAATTTTTGTAGTGGAAGATTTGGTTTAATGCCTCTAATAAACTCAGCACGGTTAGAAAAAGCGGAAATATAATGTTCAGTTAATTTGCGTCTGTGATCATTGATCGATTTAAGTTTATTAAACTGATTGAGAGCGAGACAAGCACATGCATTCGGCATCAAAGTAGGAATAGGAGACTGGAGTCCTTCCTTTTCTTCTTTAGATAACACCGGAACCATCCACCCGATCTTTTTGAGTGCATATAAAAGTGCTTTGCCGATGTAAATGCCATACAAAGGTCGTGCAAAGTAGTAAATTAGAGGGTAGGTAAGGAGTCTGAATATGATCAGATAGCTTAACTTAACTGCCTTTTCACGTTCAGTTTTAAGTTTAAGTGTAGCTTCGGAGTTTTTAGAGAGTACCGCACCTCCGGTTATTCCGGAAATCGCTTTATCGCGGCCGAAACTAAAGAAAATAAAGTCAGAATGCTTAGCAATTTCCTCAGGACCAGTCTCATCCGGCATTATATGTGCACAATCTTCGATCAAGATCAGTCCCTTTCTGTCACAAAGCTCTTTTAATTCCTTAGTTGGAGACGGAATGCCGAATGTATGCTGGCAGATCACTGCTTTTGTGCGGTGACTTATTACTTCGCTGACAGTATCAGCAGTCATATTAAGAGTACCCCGATCAATATCGCAGTAAACAGGTACTCCACCTGCTGCATGGATTGCATTAGGCACTGCAACACATGTGTAACTCTGTACAATCACTTCTTCTCCGTTCTTAAGATCAAGTGATCTGAGCAATGCACACAGCGCTTCGCGACCGGAGGCGAACAGAAAAGTGTCTGCAGAGAATCTTTCCATTAGTTTGCGTTCAAAGCTCAACTGACTGTTGCCACTTCGCCATTTCCAGGGAGCCAACATTAGTCCAATTGACCTAAGTACGTAGCTTAAGTCCACGTGGGGAGCAAAGGTGTGGTGGATTGGATAAATCATGGCAATAAAGATTGAATAATTGCTTGGGGCATTCTACCAATGCACACAAGCAAAGAGTCCTGAGTAATTGGTAAAGTTGCCTTTGAGAATATTTCCACATCTTTTTCATATCCGTCTTCGAAGGCATATGCTCTTTTTCTATTTAGAAAAACTGTGCGGTCAAAAACTCCTTTGGAGAGTGTACCAAGCTCTTTGTGAACTGGATCTTGTTGTGTTCCAAGCTCGATTAGTCCACTAGTAAGCAAAGTCTTATGTTCAAATGGCTGAGACTTGGCCCAGACTATTGCTGCCTTGAAGCTTGCAGGGCTTGCATTATGCGTATCATCCAAAATAATAATGTCTCCTTCTTTTCTCATTGCGAAAGTGTGTACCGATGGACTGAAGGATCTTAGTTTTTGTGAAATCTCATCCATACTCATGCCTAAGTTGGATGCTACTGCGATGGTCAGCAACACATTTGTAACATTATGAGTCCCATGGAGTGGAACAAAGAACCTGGTTTCGCTGCAAGTGAACTCGATTCCCTGCGATGTCTCTTCTATATCAAAAGCTTCCAGGTCCGAAGGCCCTCCGGTACTAACTAAAGTTGTGTGACAAACTGAACGATCCTTTAATTTTGCACAAAGTTCACTATCGGCATTTAAAAATGCATGTCCATCATCAGGCAACGACTCAATTAGCTCCGCTTTAGCATCCATGAGGTCTTCTTGTGAACCAAAAAGCCCTATGTGTTGTGTCCCAACAAAGGAAATTATCCCAATATTAGGTTTAGTTATATCACAAAGACATGAGATCTCTCCTTTTCTATATGCTCCCATCTCTACAATCAAAATTTTAGCCTCCGGATTTTTAGGAATCTGTGAAATCATCCATCCGGATACTCCCATTTCGGTATTTACATGCTCAGGTGTAGAAAGAGCATTTAGATCTGACAGAACATGTTTCAATAATTCTTTAGTTGTAGTCTTTCCAACGCTTCCTGTAATACCAATTACAGTTAAGTCTTTGTTTTTGGACCTGATTTGTCTGGCTTTGGACATAATTCTGGCTTTAAGAACCTTATCAACTGGGGTCCAGATGATGGTTGCGATCATCAGAAAAAATGGTTGGAGGAGGGGGATGATAGCAATTGACAATTGACAATTGACAATTGACAATTGACAGCTGTTTATTGTCGCAGCAAACGTCAGGATTATTGTTGTTAGAACAAGTGTAATTGCTTTTTTGGTCCAAACGGGTTTAGGGTGTTTTTTTAGAATAAGTTGGATGATACTTATTACTAAATAACCAAGTAGAGTTAGGATTACCCATTGAGTTAGGATTCCTAAGAACCCAAGGATTCCAAAGATTACAAGGATAGCAGGCCTTGTTAGCCCAAATAATTGCCTGAGGAATCCTTCGCTCCTCAAGTGCTCCCGTAGTCTGTCGATTCTCCATTCTTTAACTTGCCAGAGGTAAGCAAACGTCATCAGAGGTGAGACTGATGCTATGGTTGTGATGATGGCGAGGAGGTAAGGATTCATTTTATTCTGCTAATGATAACTTTTGCGACTTCTTCGGCTTTGTCCCTGTGAACTCTGTGCCCAATTTCGGGGAAAGTATGGAGTGAGCTACCTTGAATTTCATTATTCATTATTTTTGCATCCGAAACGGGAGTAATTTTGTCATCTTCTCCCCAGAAAATGTCGGTTGGAGCATTTATATTCTTCAAAAGGGGCCGGAGGTTTTCATCGATTACTTTTTGAAGAGTGCTTTGCATCATTGGAGATGCTTTTTCGTAATCATGCACGCGCAGAATTTTGTAAAGAATTGTTCTGGCAGGTTTCTTGAGCAGGTTTAATCCCGGTATGGAAAAAACTGCATTTCCAAACTTGGCGACCGAAAGACTAACAAATTTTCTTATATGATTTGGCATTTTTATTCCTGCCGCCGCACACAAAAATAAATGATCGATCTCAAGATTTCCTCTAGTTGCAAGTTTGATGGCGATTCGACCACCTAATGAATGCCCCAAAACAAATAATGTTGACGGTTGAGGGTTGATTGTTGATTGTTTTTCAACCCATTCAGCATAATCATCAACCGAGTAAGGTCGATCAGGCTCAGCCTCCTCACCAAATCCCGGAAGATCGGGAGTAATAATTTTTATATCAGATTCGCTCAAAGCTTGCTTAAGCTCATCAAATGATTCTTTGGAGCCACCCCAGCCGTGTAGGCAGACTAAAACTTGCTTCATGTTTCGATTATACCCTGATTAATGTTATTTAGGAGAGGGTGTTAAAGTAATAAAAGATCTGAGAATGATGGATTATTTAGCACCTGGTCTAAGTTCTTCTTCGTTTCTTTTTGTTATTTCTTCTCTAATTTTGCTGAATGCTCTAAGTGCCTCAATTG
>CAZYBL010000069.1:0-6493 GCA_964645805.1 uncultured Candidatus Peribacteria bacterium
ATGATGACTGCCCAAATAGTTGTACTTTAGCTATATGTGGAGATGGAAAAATTGAAGGTCAGGAGCAGTGTGATGATGGGAATCAAATTAATGACGATGGTTGTCCTAACTATTGCAGGTTCCCAGTGTGTGGAAATCGCAAATTAGAAGGAAATGAAGAGTGTGATGATGGAAATAAAGAGAATGGAGATGGGTGTAATGATGAATGTGAGGAAGAAACAGTTTGTGGGAATAACATACTAGAAGTAGGTGAGGAATGTGACGGAGGAAAGGGTTGTACAAAAGAGTGCACAAAAGATAAGAGGATGCATCTAGCGTCACCTGTTTCTACCAGAACAGGATCGATTATGCCTTTGATAGTAATAGGTGGCGGCTTCTTGTTTGCAATAGCGCTGTTTATAGGTTTAAGAAGGATGTTTGCAAAGAAGACTTCAGGTGGTCAAACCTCCCTTGATGAGATACCACTGGATGAACTGGAGATGCCTTGGCATAGTTGGGGGGGGAAGTAGGCACGTAAATCTATTCTATTTGGTTGTGTATGGGTTATGGATTTCAATTAGTCGTCACTGGTCACTGGTCGCTAGTCACAAGTCAGCCATACAACAAGCGACCAGCGACAAGCGACTAGTGACTCCCTGTTTTAGTTATAAAAAACAAACTACTTGTTTCTTAAATCTGCCTAACTTGAACACTCTGCACCGGTGCATCCTTAGCATCAGTATCCGAGAGTAGGACGATGCTGTCTCCTGATTTGACTATTCCAGTCTTCTTTGCAGCTTCAATTCCTGCGCCTATTGTATCTTCGGCAGATCCCTCGAAACTAATAATTATTGGATGTACCCCGTAGCTTAGAGTCAGGCCATTTTGAGTTCTGACCCCATCTGTAGCTGCGATAATTGGCATTTCGGGACGAAATGCACATACTTCCTGTGCAGTTCTTCCTGTGCGGGTAAATACAAGAATTGCATTAGCCTGGGCCGATTCAGAAAGAGTGACAGCGGCCTCTGCGCGTGCTTCACGCTCATTGTGTACAGGCATTCGTTTAAATGATGAAAATCTGGATTTGTGATGTTCTGTTGCGCTTAGTACTTTGCTCATGGCTTCTAGTGCTTTGAAAGGGAACTTACCGGCAGCCGTTTCTCCAGATAACATTGTTGCATCTGCGCCGGTCATAGCAGCGTGTGCAACATCAGTTACCTCTGCCCTGGTCGGCATAGGATGCTCGATCATGCTCTCCAGCATATGTGTTGCAACAATTACTGATTTTCCACGATCACGACACATGGTAACTATTTCATCTTGAATGGCCGGTAGCTCTTCGAATGGTAAGTCTGTTCCAAGGTCACCCCTTGCGACCATTATGGCATCAGAAGCATCAATAATTTCTGAAATATTCTCAACTGCCTGCTCGGTTTCAACTTTTGTAACGATTTTGATGTTGCTTTTTTTATTCTCCAAAAAGCTTCGTACTTCACGAATTTCATCAGCATTTCTGATGAAGGATAATGCCAAAAAATCTGCATCTTCTTCGACAGCAAAAGTAATGTCTTCCCAGTCATTTTCTGTAATTGATGGGAGATCAATATCAGCTCCAGGTAAATTGATATGTCTTCTGCTTCCGATAGTACCGTCACCTTGAGCTTTAGCTATTACTGATGTGTTTTCAATTTTTACAATATCAAAAATCAATTCACCATTGTCTACGATAATTCTATCGGTCTCTGGTACGTCTTTATAAAAACGATCATAGCTAACTTCAATTAATTGTCGCTCTTTATTATCACCAGGAGTAGGCGAGAAAATCACTTCTTGTCCTTTTTTAATATGAATAGGATGTGCGATAACACCGGTTCTAATTTCTGCACCTTTGGTATCAATCATAATACCCACGGGATGGTTTTTTTCTTTTGTTAATGAACGAATCATAGCTATAACTTCGCTGCATTTTTCACGAGTTCCATGAGATCTGTTTAACCGTGCAATATTCATTCCGTTATCAATAAGCCCAGAAAGACCCTCTTTACTGGACGAAGAAGGACCTATAGTGCATATGATTTTGGTTGCTCGCATGTGTGAGAAAATAGTTATTGATCCTAGTTAGTATTATGAAGTAGATCGGACTAAAAGTCGCTGGTCACTTGTCACTCGTCTCTGGTCCGGTCTGTTTTGACTAGTGACCAGCGACCAGCGACCAGTGACGCCTCGTATCATGTTTTTGGTCTTAATATCGTATAGTGATTGAATAAAATGTTTATTATAAGCGATAAATATCGTATTACTAATTATAACACAAAGAAATCATTATGACAATTCCTGACAAAGGAATGAAATGCGAATTTGTGCTATAATTGTATGATTTATGCACAAAAAACACACCATAAGCGTTCTATTCTGGGTGCTCGTTCTCACTACGTTTGTAACGTTAGAAATTAGGCAAGATTCAGGCAAATGGACCAGAGATTCTATTAATCTGCCTATTCTTTATGGATATGAATCCTCTTCGGAAGCTGCAGTGTGTGGAGATGGTACCAAGGAAGGAGCAGAGGCCTGTGATGATAGCAATACAACAGCAGGGGATGGATGTAGCGCAACCTGTACAGTTGAATCAGGTTATTCGTGTACAGATGCCTCGCCAAGCGTATGTTCCACTGTTTGTGGAGATGAAATTATAGCTGGTAGTGAAGCTTGTGATGACGGGGATACAGATGCAGGAGATGGTTGTAGTGCAACCTGTACAGTTGAGACAGGATTTTCATGTACGGGAACGCCAAGTGTGTGTACGGGAATTTGTGGAGATAGTCTTATAAAAGGAAGCGAAGGTTGTGATGATGGTAATACAGATGCTGGTGATGGTTGTAGTGCAACTTGTACCGCTGAATCAGGATATTCATGCACGGGAACGCCAAGTGTATGTTCTACTACTTGTGGAGATGGGATTATTGCCGGAAGTGAAGGTTGTGATGATGATAATACGACCAATGGAGATGGATGTAATGCCAGCTGTGTGGTTGAGAATGGATTTACATGCACTGGGGAGCCAAGTAGCTGCAGTGCTGCTTGCGGTGATGGGTCGCTTGTAACTGGTGAAGCTTGCGATGATGGAAATTCAGTAGCTAATGATGGATGTGATGCTTCGTGTGCGGTCGAAACTGGTTTTACGTGCAATTCCAGTTCACCCACTGTTTGTACTCCTGTTTGTGGGGATAGTTCGACAGTGGGAACTGAAGAGTGTGATGATGGCAATAATGTAAATACAGATGCTTGTATTAATACTTGTAAGAATGCTTCTTGTGGAGATGGCTTTGTTCGGGATGGTGTTGAAGAATGTGAGCCTCCAGCTACAGATACTTGTGATGACAGCTGCAAGATAAGGACAGGTGGAGGTGGAAGTTCTAGAGAAGGAACAACTTCTGGAAGGGCTGAAAGAAGGCAGCAAGCAGAAGACCAATATGTACCTCAGAGTGATGATGAAGAAACAGAAACTCCAACGAGAGTCAGGCAATTACTAACTTGTGGTAATGGAAAGATAGATTTGGGAGAAGAGTGTGATGATGGTAACAAAGAAGATGATGATGGATGTTCATCGTTCTGTTACAGGGAGATTGGGGAGTGTGGAGATGGAATTGTACAAAAAGGGAAAGGAGAAGAGTGTGAACCTAAGAAGGAATTGAATGAGGAAGGCAATCTTGTGTATAAGAGTATTCCAAAATGTGATGATGATTTGGATGCAATCCATTGCTCAGCTCCAAGAGCTAAAGATGGTGGTTGCAAGATAGTTGTTTTGCCTAGATGTAGCGAAGATGAAGAAGTGATGGGTGAAATAGAAACTCGAATGCTAAGTGGTTGTGGAGATGGTAGGAAAGATGTAGGTGAAGAATGTGATTTTGGTGGAATGTGTTACGGTGGAAAATATCACGGTGCTATTTGGAGAGACAGACAGGCGGCTTTGCTTTGTAGAAAGCATGGTGGAATGAGTTTCTCCAAAGATGGAGATGGCTGCAGTTCGGATTGTGCTCTTGAATTTTGCGGTGATTCTATTGTCCAGTACAGCGAACAATGTGATAACGGTAAGATTTGCGAGAATAGTAATAAGGCCTGCAAGAAAGATTCAGAATGTGGGAAGAGTGGTAAATGTATTTATGACTTTAAAGTTAACGAGGCTTGTACCCCAACGTGTGAACTTTGCAAAGGACAATATAGCGCTCTGATTAATCTTGAGGGAGTAAACGTAGGTGAGCATCTGGCCAAAGTCCAAGTTTCCCTACCTTGCGATGTGCATGCAGTAAAAGAGACACGATTCACGGTATCTAAAAAGTTAACTCTTACCAGTGAAGGTATACCCACTCATAAGCTTGATAAAAACCTTATAAGTGACCAAAGTAAGGATTTCGTTGGGGCAGAGAAGCCATTAGTTTCTGTAATAACTGATAAAGGTAAATATATTCAAGATTTCGATAAAGCTGTGCTTCTAAAAATTATTGTGGCAGACAGTGAAGGGAATGTAATACATGGAATGGAACCAAGTTCGTTTAAAGTATCTCTTAATGGAAGATTAGTAGAAGATGTTCTGGTATTACCTGATGTTTCCTCGGCGTGTGTAGAGATATTAAGTAAACAGGAAAAATCTGAACAAGGCTTCTCATGTGAAGAGGAAAAGTTATCACAAAATACAATAAATACTGTTGGATCACTGCTTGGCAGTAGCAAAGGTAGAACAGCTACCACGATCGCGTTTTGCTCAGCAGCTTGTTTGTTATTTGTGATGTTGATTAATAAGAGGAAATATAAATCCAATTACCCAGAATGCGGTGTATAAGAGAAAAGCGATGTTTGGCGTGCTGGCAGCCACAATAACTATATGCATTGTAGGTACAGTATCGTATTCGGAAATAAACGCTGCATTACTAGGTACAGGATCAAAAGAGAATCCGTACAAAATTATAAGTTGCGGCGATTTGCAATCGATTAACGAAGATCTGAGTGCACACTATGTGATTGAAGAAGATATAGATTGCATTGCCTCTACTGAGTGGAGAAATAACGAGTGTGGTGGCTTGAACAATAAAAGTATGTGTCTTGAGGGAAATCAGGATTGTGAATGGATAGATGAGTCTGTGTGCAAGGATGAAATATTTGATGGATGTGCATTTGGCCCAAGAGATTGTATGAGATGGTGTAGGGGAACATGGGAGGATTCAGGATCTTGCACAGATGAAAATGGATTTAAACCCATTGGAAACAGATTTGAACCTTTTACCGGTTCACTTGATGGTAAAGGAAAAGAAATCAAAAATTTAAGTTTAAATTGGCCTACCAGGGATGGGGTAGGGATATTTGGATGGGTCCAAGATGCGTCTATTCAAAATTTAAAAGTTGTTAATGCAAGGGTTGAAGGCAATCATTCCGTGGGAGTTATTGCAGGGGTTATGCAGGGTGGATCTATCGAAAGAGTACATATTGATAAAAGTAATGTTCTTGGAAAGTGGGGTGTAGGAGGTTTAATAGGCAGTACTGGTTTAGGAAACCAGAAAGTGAGTATGGCGATGCTATCTTCTTATAACAATAATATTTCGGGGGAGGAAAGCGTTGGTGGATTAGTAGGCTATCTAGAGGAGGGGAGATTAGAAAAAAGCGCATCTGTAAATAATCAGACAACTGGTGAGTACAACATTGGAGGTATTGGTGGGCAAAGCTCGAAAACACTGATGAGGACTTTATTTACAGAATCCACTATTTCGGGGAAATCAAAGGTGGGTGGTATGTGGGGCCTTATAGACAATAAATCTGAACTATCTCAGTCAGTTTCGTATAGCAGAATTGATTGCGATAAGGAGGTAGAATGTGACGATAATTTTGGAGGAGGATTGGTTGCATATAAAGACGGTAGTTCAGTGTTAGAAACATCGTATTATGACAAAGATATAAGCAATCAAACCGATAAAGGAAAAGGAGTTGGACTAAGCTCAGAAGACTTAATAAAAAAAGAAACATTTAAAAACTGGAATTGGAACGAAATTTGGGAACAAAGAGAAGATAAAAAGCCCTTTATATCTGGACTCCCCAAACCACCCTATGAACTTAAGCCAACAGAGGAGGATAAGAGGGAAGAGGTTTTGGATGGGGGTGTAATAAGTGGTCGTGTATTAAGCCGTGGCAAGAAACCGCTTGAAGGGAGCGTAGAAGTGGCATTAAGTATAAATGGAGATGCTGTAGTGGCCTCAAGTAATACTGGTAAAGATGGAAAATTTAGAATGGAAGGAATCAAAGCTTCTGCCGGAGATGTTCTGGCTTTGATAATAAATGGATCAGAATCTTATCACGGCATTACGATAACTTCGTATAAGAATGACATGGGCGATGTCGAAGTACATCAAGATCAATTAAGAATACAATCTTCCAGTAAGCTAGACAGCAATAAGTTATCTGAGTATTTAAGTAATGGAGGATACTATTTGCCCGGCATTTCTGACCTGGTTGATATACAAAAAAAAGA
>CAZYBL010000070.1:0-6482 GCA_964645805.1 uncultured Candidatus Peribacteria bacterium
CTTCCTCCTCAGATAATATGCAGCTGTTGGAAGCGCGGTTCTGAATGCTTTGATCACGCAGAAGCGCTTAAAAGCAAAAGGCAATAATTTGACGTAACGATAGGTCACAATCGGATTTTAGCGCAGTAGCGCAGTAGCGCAGTAGTAAAATGTTGTATTTTTATACAGATAGATAGTACCCACTCTGTCCATCAGTCTCCACTCCATACTCAAATTTATCAATATTGAATCCTTGGTCTTTGATAATTTTCTTAAAGAACTTCTTCTCGAATCTTACGCAATGAAGTTCGCCTTTCCATTCCTGTTTATAGTTTTTCGGATTCTCCTCCATCTCGGGCACATCTTCCTCCACAAATGCGGTTAGAAAAACTTTCCCGGTTGGTTTAAGAAGTCTTTTAAATTCACTCAAGTAAGCCTTGATATCTGGAGTCTTCATGTGTGAGAAGACTGAGTAGAGGTAAATAATGTCAAAGCTTGCGTCGGGAAACGGAAGAGCGGCAACGTCAGATCCCCTTGGATTGTATCTTTCATTTTTAACATCAGTTCTTTTAAATTGGAATGTAGGATATTGTTTTTCAATATGTTTCTTGCACCACGCGATAGGAGTTTCACTTACATCCACACCGCGATAAGCTCTTATCTCTCCAATCTTACTTATGATTCCAATAGGAAGTCTCCCCGGACCGCATCCAAGATCTAGAAGCGCCATGTTTTTGCTTAGTCCAAATGAAGATTGAAGACGCTCTGCCTCTTTTTCTCCGGAAGAAAGAAACGCTTCGTCATCCAAAAAGTTCTTTCCCCCAAATCGCAGATGTACAGCGGGTAATGTCAGTCCGCGGTGGGTGACGGTTTCTGGAATCACAAGTCTCTTTAGCTTTTTGGCGATTTGCTTGGCGGGCATAGGAGGGGATTTTAGCATAAAGCAATAAATGCAATCGAGGTAATAAATGCAAAAGTAATAACCAATTGCCTTTATTGCATTTATTGCCTTTAATACAAGCATGCTCAAAGTATTTGCCGATTTATTGCCAAATCTCCCTCACATCCCACTACTTTATCCTAATCTCGGTCGCCCGGAGAATGAAGGCAGGATGGACTTTTTGAATGAGGCTTTTGATGATATCAAAGATCCTTTCGTTGAAATCGTGGAGGACGCAGCTCAGGCGGATTTCATTTTGATCCCGCATAATTTTCCGCTTGTTCAGAAAATGGGAAGTTATCTGCAAAAGATGGTCGATCTTTCTGAAGATACCGGTAAAAAAGTAATAGTCTTTTGGCATGGGGATAGCTGCGAAGAGGTTGAGATACCAAATTCGATCGTATTCAGAACTTCGCAATACGGTTACATGAAGCGTGATAATGAAATTATGATGCCGCCTTATACGCCGGATCTTCTTAAAGGTCGCGAACATCAGATCCGCCATAAAGCCAAGACTCCGGTGATAGGTTTTTGTGGTTGGGCGAAGTATAAGAATTTGAAAAATATGATTGGGACAATTACTAAAAACATATTTGCAAAAAAAGTTCATAAGAAAGGACTTACGTTTAGGATGAAAGCTTTGAAAGTAATCAAGAGCAGTGCGTTTACAGAAGATAACTTTATTCTGCGTGGAAGTTATTCCGGCAGTCCGCATACAATTAAGATTGATCCTAAAGAAGGAAGAGAAGAGTACATACAAAACATGATAGATTCAGATTTTCCTTTGGCTGTTAAGGGTGATGGGAATTATTCGTACAGATTTTATGAAGCGCTTAGCTTAGGTCGACCTCCTGTTCTTGTTGATACAGATTGTGTTTTGCCTCTGGAAGATAAGATTAATTACTCTGAGTTTATAATCAGGGTTGATTATAAAGATATTGGGAGAATTGATCGTATTGTGAGTGAAAAGTATGAAAGTTTGGATGAAGAGGGGTTTGTGAGGATGCAGGAAGGGGCGAGGGGGGCGTTCGAAAAATATTTGAATGTGGAGAGTTTTTTGAGGTTGGTGGTAGAAGAACTATTATAATGTCAAAGGTCTAAGGTCTAAGGTTTGGTCGAAGGTCAAAGGTCGAAGGTTTGGTCAAAAGTCTTTTAAAATTCAGTCCTTCGACTTTCGACTTTTGACTCATCTTTTGACTTTCGACTTTGGACAATTTCCTAAAACATCCTCTCAGTCCAAGTCCTCGGCGTCTTATCATTCACAATCTCTATATCAAACGTATATCTGAATTTCTTTGGTCCTCTTGCCTGAATCCACTCAGTCATTTCCTCAAGTCCTTGTCTTAACGTGTACTCAGTCTTATATCCGAGGAGATTTCTGGCTTTATCTGCAGAGCAAGTGGCGAGTTTTACCTCTTGAGGACGATCCGGAACGTAGACTGGGTCTAGCTTAAAGTTAAGAATGTCTGCAATCACTGCTGCAAGTTCATTAATAGTCACAAATTCTTCATCAGGTCCGATGTTAATTGCTTCTCCTACGACATTATCAGCTTCAATAACTTTTTCCATTACCTGAATGTCGTCCTGCACAAAACTAAAGCAGCGTTTCTGTTCACCATCGCCATAAATGATCGGTTGTCTGTCTTGTAGCATCAAATTAATCATAATGCTTGCGACATTTCTGTAAGGGTCATCATATTTCTGACGGGGTCCGATTATGTTATGAGGAATTACGATCACATATTCCATTCCATGCACTTCGCAAAGGTTTCTTAGCAGTTCTTCTCCCGCAAGTTTAGAAATTCCATAAGGATCCTGAGGTTTACAAATCATATCTTCGGTAAAAGGCACGCGATCCTGTTCCCCGTAACGCGCCATGCTTGAACAATAAACAAATCTTCTTACTCCACTATCAATTGCTGCCGTGATTACAGATGAAGAAATCTGGAAAGTGTTCTGGGTAATCAGATGCGGTGCAAAAACACTTAAGCCCTCGTATGCAGTTGCTGCGCAGTGATAAACAGTATCTACTCCCCGCATCAGTTTCTTCATAGAATTCAAAAACTGACAGTCGTATTGATAAAATTCAACTTCTTCCGGAACATTATCCAAATATCCTCCTATCAAATTATCACAACCTGCAACGTCGTATCCAAGTTCCAGACACCGATCAGCTAAATGGCTTCCTAAGAATCCCGCGACGCCGGTGATGAAGATTTTCTTCTTAGCCATTCCAACAATGGTGTGACTATAGTGGTAGGTTGGAAATGCTTCAAGGAAAGTTCCTGACCATTATTGGCAATTCTTTCTGCAAGATTAGGATCATTCCTGAACCTCAAAATAGCTTCGGCCAATTCTTTGCTGCTTCCTGGTTCAGTCAGGATCGCATTCTCATCGCTGATTAGAATCCTATTAGATGCTGGAGTTTTGCCTGTAATAAGCGGTTTTCCACAGTTCAAAATCTCATAAGCTTTGGTTGGCACCACTCTTTTAGCCTTAGAAGTAGTTCCGAAGATCCCTAAGCAAACATCGGCACGATTGATTTCTGAGGGAATTTCTTCCATTGGCTTGGATCCTGTGAATTCCACTTTAGGAAGATTAAGTTCTTGTGCTTTTTTATACATCTGATCATAAGTCTGACCTTTTCCAATTATTCTAAAGTAAATATCTTCATCTTCGAGTTCTTTAGCGGCCCCCAAAATAGTTTCGATTCCCTGAAGCGGAATAAATGTTCCGTGGAATTCAACAGTCCATTTGTCCCCAAGGGGGACCCCTTTGGGGTCAGATTCGTGATCAGACTTAGGTTTAAACAGATCCGTTCGGCATCCGATTGGGATTACAATCATTTTCTTCTTTTTAACAAAGAAAGTTTTTTGGAAATACTCTTTGTGCTCTTCGGTATCAATTAAAACTTTATCCGCAAGTAGGCAGGCAATAAAGTCAGTGAACCAAAGCACCCATGCTTTTGGATTTAATCTAGAAACTCTCTTACGGTCATGCACTTCTGTATCATAGATCGAAAGAAATGCATCCATGATTAGTGGAATTCGATTCTTTTTTGCAAGAATCCAAGCCAGTGGCATCAAGTAATGCCCGAAAAATACAACGTAAATAAAATTAGCTTCAGATCTGCACTCTTTCCACTTACGTTTGAGATCTAAGTACTTCTTAAAGAATCCTTTGACTTGAGTATTACAATCAACAAAATCAAATCCGGCTTCCTTTAGCCCGGTCCTAATCACCCAATGGCGGCCGCCTTTTGGGTCGTAGTTTCCGAATGCACAGATAGTCATTGGTTTTACTTTAGCATCTTCTTTCTTTGACCTCATCCCCCAACCCCCTTCTCCTAAACTGTTAATGATAGTAATGACTATTATTTTTTGTTTTACATGCAAATTATTGTGTAGGAGAAGGGGGCTTATAAGAAATATTCCTTTTAAGCCCCCTCTCCTGGTAGGCAGGTGGGATGGTATGAGGAGAGGGGGTTTGGGGGTGAGGTCGGGCTGAAGAGGGTGCGTTTGCCAGCTTTTTTATAGAAGTCGCAAGATCCTCCGGATTCCCAGCCTCACATAATATTACCTGATCGTCATTCGCATATTTTTCGAGTATCGCAGGCGTTCTTGCAGTAAGCACTTTCTTTCCGCATGCTAAATAATCCAGAACCTTGTGCGGAATTACGCGCTGGGTTTTTTGGGAAGTTCCGAATATTCCAAGGCAAAGGTCAGATTTATTAATATGCTCAGGCAGTTCTTCGATTGGTAAGAATGGGATGAATGTGACGTTGGTTAGTTTAAGTTCTTCCGCAAGCCCTTTCATTTTCTTAAACTCAAAACCACCGCCGAGGATTGTGAAGTGGATGCGGGATTCTTTTTCCAGGATTTTTGCTGCCTTGAGTATTACATCAATTCCTTGTAATGGGATAAATGAACCGTAAAAGAAGATGTTGAAGGTCGCTGGTCGCTGGTCGCTGGTCGCTGGTCTTTTTTTTGGGTGAAAAAGATCTGATCTGGATTCAAGGTATATGACTTTCACTCTTTTTGGATGAAGGTGGAACATTTTGATGAAGTATTCTCGGTGAGTTTTTGTATCGATTAGGACTTCGTCGGCTAAATGACAACTTATGAAGTCAACTAACCAGTAAAACCAGGCTCTCGGGTTCCACTTAGAAACTAATTTGCGGTCTTCTACGTAAGTGTCGTATGCAGAAATAAAAACATCGAAGATTAATTTCTTTCTCGGGAATCTGGTCATGAGCCAAACGAGTGGAACTAAGTGGTGGCCGGGGAAGAGGACTGCTACCTCGTTGATTTTTTTTCTTTTAGCTTTGAATTGTTTGATTAGATCTTTGAATTTTCCAAAAAAGCCATCCTTAGACGTTCGACATTCGACTATTTTGTATCCTTGTTTCTCATATTCACGTTTGAGGGTCCACGTACGGGGAGACTCGGGAGAGTAGAAGCCGAAAAATAAGATCGAGGTCATTTCATCGGCATTCTAGCGCAGTACAAAGTCATCGCAGTAGAAGAATCTGCGTAATCCGTGTAAATCTGCGCAATCAGCGTCTAAAAAAAGGCCCATCAGACTGCTACTGGACCTTTTACCGATTATTGCCTGTTGATTCATAGAAGTGAACTGTGCGTCCGAGGCAGTCTGTGAACGCGAATGTCAGTGAATCCAATCACGGGGTTTTCTCCGCATGGGAGTTCTCCTTATGTCAGGCCAACTTCAACTTGCTGGCTGCTGTTGTAAACCTCCTTCTTGGCTTACTTCTTCGTGATCGCGGTGATCGTGAGCTGAAACGTACCACTTCTTCTTGTGGCACTTTCGAAACGGCTGTTCATGCTGAATTCACCCATATGGGGGTTCCTTATGCATGAAAGGTGACGGGAAAGAACGAACATCTTCGGCAACAATCGACAGGCTAATATTCTCACTGCATTTAGTTGAGGTCAAGTTAAAGAAGCCCCCCGCCCATCGATTACGATGGTGCCTGCGCTGTGCGGGCGGTGGGGCAAAGTTCAAATGAACATGGGGTGTGGCTCTTTTCTGATTAGAGTGGGGGTTAGTCCGTCCGTTGATTCTTCTCAAGTCTTCGACTCGTCCACTTGGCCGGTTTATGTGGAGATCAACAGACCCATGCTCAGTCGGCTACTTCTTATACTTGCCATTTGAGCAAAGCGGTTTCGTCGGGGTACATCCATAAGGCGCACCTCATTTCTTGGAAATTCTCAGCCATGTCACAGAGCAATTGCAGTAGGCGTGCGATCGCGTACCCCTACTGCGGTCCGAAATCCTCTTGCAGGCATCGCAATCGGTATTGGTATTAATATATTTTCTAGATCAAAACGTCAAATATTCGATTCTGTAGGGACGCGAGATCTCGCGTCCCTACGGAGAATAATTAACAAATTTGAGGCAATTATTAACAAATACCATTATTCTATTGGTAATGCGCATCACCTACATAGTCCACACCCGTTTCCCGGCAGAGAAAGCTTATGGAATGCAGATTGCTGCGGTTTGTAAGGCAATGGCAGAGATCGGTCACGAGGTAACTATTGTT
>CAZYBL010000071.1:0-6482 GCA_964645805.1 uncultured Candidatus Peribacteria bacterium
GCCTCTGCGGCTTGAACCGAGCAGGTGAAAACGATAGTCAAAACGACAGCAAAGAAACGCGACATCAGAATGTCCTCCGTAAAGGTTGCCCTCACGACATTCCCCTTCCACATCACCACTGATGCGAAATCCAAGGGATTGCCGATCGAAGCGATTGGGTGAAAGAGGCATGAGTAAGGGCACGATTATTTGACAGATCTAGATAGTATTATACTATTTATTATTTCTGTGTCAAATAGGCCATAAATGTGAAATTTTTGCCCAATTTCTGCTAAACTCACAACCCAATGAAAGCCCCTGATTTCGTCCACTTACACTGCCACTCCACCTACTCCCTCCTCGAGGCGTTGCCTAGCCCTAAGGAAATTGTGGAACGTGCGAAGGAATTGGAACAATCGGCTGTGGGGATTGCGGATAAAGGTTATACATACGGGCTGACTGAATTTTATAAAGCCGCCAAAGAATCCAAGATCAAGCCGATTCTTGGAATGGAAACTTACATCGCCACTCGTTCACGCCATGACAAAGAAAGTGGGATTGATACAAAGCGATTTCCTTTGGTTCTAATCGCAGAAACTCAAGAGGGATATTTAAATCTACTGGAACTTGCGACCAAGGCAGCTCTAGAAGGAATGTACTATAAGCCAAGAGTCGACGCTGAGCTTCTTAAAGAATTTGGTAAGGGATTAATCGCGCTAACCGGACCAATAAGTGGGGCAATTCCGAAGGCGGCACTGGCTGAAGATGGTGAGTCGATCAAAAAGTTAGTCGACGAATACAGATCTTACTTCGGAAAAGATAATTTGTACTTTGAATTGATGGACTTGCCTAATGTGACAGGACAAGCAGAGATTAATCAGCAACTAATTAAATGGGGAAAGGAACTTGATGTACCTTTGGTCGCAACTTGTAACAGCCACTACTGTCGATCTACTGACGCAGAGGCGCATGACGTTCTTTTGTGTATCCAAAAGAACGCGCGCGTGGATGATCCAAGTAGATTTAGTATGCGTGACTCTGATTTTTCCATGCGGCCATTTGAAGAAATGGAAAAAGTCTTCTCTCATGTGCCCGAAGCACTTGAAAATACCAAAGTGATCGCAGATCGCTGTGAGGTTAAATTAGAATTCGGTAAATATCATATTCCAAAGTTCCCGGTGCCCAAGGGTAGCTCGGAGGCCAAAGAGCTTAGGAAGCTGGCTGAAGAAGGCCTAAAAAAGCGCTATGGAAAACCGAGGAAGGAGCACCGCGAAAGACTCGACTATGAACTTAAGATTATTGAGCAAGTAGACTTCTCCGGTTACTTTCTGATAGTTGCAGACTTTGTAAATGAGGCAAAGTCGCGCGGGATTACCGTAGGACCCGGCCGCGGTTCGGCTGCAAGTTCTATAATTGCATATTGCCTGAATATAACGGGGATAGATCCTCTGGAACATGATTTGTTTTTTGAACGGTTCTTGAATCCTGAAAGGATCTCGATGCCGGACTTTGATATAGATTTTGCGGACAACAGACGCGATGAAATATTGGAGTACGTCCGTGAAAAATACGGATCTGATCATGTGGTTCAGATTTGTACATTTGGAACTTTGGCTGCTCGAGCCGCTGTTAAAGACGTTGGGAGGGCTTACGGGGTGCCGTTTATGGAAATGAACACGCTAGCCAAACTGATTCCGGAGCGTCCTGGTACCAAGCTCAAAGATGCACTGGAAACAAGCGAACTTAAACCCGCGTATAACAGTAATGAAACTTATAAACAGATTATCGATACTGCACTTAAACTGGAAGGTAAGGCGCGTCATATTTCGGTTCATGCATGTGGAGTGATTATTACCGAAGAGCTGACTGTTAAGTACACAGCTCTCCAAAAGGCTCCCAAAGACGATCAGACGATTGTTACCCAATCACATGCAAAGCCGCTTGAAGCACTTGGGCTTCTAAAGATGGACTTTCTTGGACTCATGAACCTGACGGTGGTTCAAACTACGCTTGAAATAATTAAAAGAACCAAGAAAAAAGATATAGATATCACAAAAATCCCTGTTGATGACAAAAAGGCCTTCGTGCTTTTACAAAAAACGGATACAACAGGGGTTTTTCAGTTGGAATCCGGGGGAATGAGGCGATATCTAAAGCAACTTAAGCCAACTAAATTCGAAGATATTGCCGCCATGATCTCGCTCTTCCGCCCGGGTCCTATGGAATGGATCCCCAGTTTTATCAAACGTAAACACGGGCAAGAAGAAATCAAATATATTCACAAAGACTTAAAGCCAATTTTGGAACCGACTTATGGAATTGGAATTTATCAGGAACAAATTTTGGAGATTGCACGTGTATTTGCCGGTTTCAGTTTGGGTGAAGCTGATCTGCTTAGGAGAGCAATTGGAAAAAAGATTAAAAAGGAACTGGATGCCCAACGCGAGAAATTCATCAAAGGAGCAGTTGATAAAAAATATGATGAGAAACTGGCAATTAAGATTTTTGATGATGTTATTACTCCGTTTGCGGGTTACGGGTTCAATAAGGCTCACGCTACAGGTTATGCGAGGATTTCATATGAAACCGCTTATCTTAAAGCCCATTATCCAGCCGAATTCATGGCTGCACTGCTTAGTTGTGACGCGCAGAGGACTGATAGGGTAATGATTGAGATTGAAGAGTGTAGAGCTATGGGGATTGAAGTGCTTCCACCTGACATAAATGAATCTCTTAGGCACTTCACAGTAGTTCGGACATCGAATATTCGGTTTGGATTAACAGCAATAAAGGGTATTGGCGACTCATCCGTACAACAAATAATTGACATTCGAGAAAGTGGGGGGAAGTTTGAAACAATTGAAGATTTTGCCAAACGAATGCCGGCGAAGATTCTTAATAAGAAGTTACTCGAGTCACTCGCTAAATCCGGAGCACTTGATTCACTCGGCAAACGTCATGAATTGGTCGAACACTTTGAGACAATTGTTAATTTTGCAAAAGAGTGCGGGGATGTAAGCAGTGCACAGAGTAATTTGTTTACTGATCTCGGCGAAGATATAACTGATGTGAAGATTGAGTTCCCCAAAACGCCCGAGCCTTCGCTTCAGACCAAGCTTCAATGGGAAAAAGAAACTATGGGACTTTATGTTTCATCTCATCCACTTGCAGGACTTAAGAAATACATCGGAAAAAAGGCTCAGTTAATTGCAAATCTGACTAATGAAGAAGTTGGAAAGAAAATAACTCTTGCAGGAATAGTTGAAGGCGTGAAAAAAATCACAACGAAGAAAGGTGAAACCATGGCAATAGTATTTTTGGAGGATCCAACCGGAAAAATCGAGATTACTTTGTTCCCAAAAACATATGCGGAAGTTGCGGAGTGGTTAGAAGAGCCTGATGTAGTGCTTGTAACCGGTGGAACGCTTGATTATAGAGGAGGACAGCTACAACTTAGAGCGCATGCATGCAAGAAAGCTTCGCTTGCCATCATGGTCGAGCGTGCAAAGAGGGAAGGATTTTTTGACGAAGAGGAAGCCAAAAAAGGACTTACGCTTGTCCGGCCGGAAATTGAAGAAGAGGAAGAAGTTGAAGCTGTTGACGAAGAAGGAAATGTAATTGCAGGTGAAACAGTTAAGTTGACTGATAAATCGGAGAAGGATGATTATCTGGGGCCGCTGGGGAAGTGGGTGGCGGAAGGTATGGATACAACTAAAGTCTTGGAAGCAATTGGAATAAATGATAGTCGCTCGTCGCTAGTCACTGGTCACAGGTCTGACAAGAAGACGAGTGACGAGCGACCAGTGACCAGTGACCCTCAGGATCCTTCACCAACTAAAATCTCTGTCCACACAATCCAACTACCAGAGCGCGCTCCTAAAAAAATGCTCCTTGACCTCAAGCGAGTACTAGAGACCTTCCCTGGAAAAGAAAAGGTCCAATTAAAAATCGGTGAACAGGAGATTCCACTGCCGATGACTGTGAATATGTCGACGGTTTTGGAGAAGAAGATTGAGGAAGTTATGGGGAAGTATGCAGCTGCTGTTTGATATGCAAATATTGGAAGAATCAGAAAAGGCAACATCCGAAGCTCTAAGAATTCTTGAGGTTGGTGGAGTAGTAGCCCACGCAACAGAGACTTGCTACGGCCTTGCATGTGATATGACGAACAGTGAAGCAATTGAAAAACTATTCAAAATCAAAAATCGCCCACCAGATCAACCCGTCTCTGCCCTCTTCCCATCAATCGAAGCCTCCAAAGAATGGGTAGAATGGTCGGATGAGGCTTTGGAGTTAGCTGAGAAAGAATTGCCAGGACCTTTGACTATTATTTTGCCAATTAAAGAGAATAAATTTAATAAAATATTCCCAGTTCCTTCTACTGCGCTACTGCGCTACTGCGCTAATTCATTAGGCATCAGAGTTTCGCCGCATCCGGTCGCCGTAGATCTTGCTGAAAAATTCGGAAAACCATTGAGTACTACATCAGCAAATGTTTCGGGTAAACCAAGTACATACTCCATTGAAGAAATTGAAAAGCAATTCTCAATTATCAATTCTCAATTCTCAATTGATCTAATAATCAACTCCGGCCCCCTCGCAAAACATCCTCCATCGAGGGTTGTGGTGTTTGAAGGAAGTAAAATCAAAATTATCAGAGAGTGATTCGTGTCCTATATTGACAAACTAGTTGAGCAACTAGTTTCTGTAATATTTTATTCCCTCAATTTTATTGACTAAAATATTATTAGTTCTACAATTTTTTCCTCTCATTACCCCCTATTGCAATGGATAGAAACGAAGCCTTAGAACAATTAGATCTGAAAATTACAGACATTTGGGATCTGCAACGTAGGATTGACGAAGAGGCAGATACAGAAGACTCTGATCAAGCATCACTTCAAGAAGCTAATCAAAGAATTGCTGAGATGCTTCGAGAATTAATTGATACCGCAAGAAAGCTCCTCGCAGAAGTTGATTCCGATTCTAATGAAGCCACTGAGTCAGTTAAGCCTCGAGAAGACCCCGAAGTAGCAACCTTGTTCCACGATCTAGATGAGCAAGCTGAACCCGATGGAGCATCTGAAACTCCTTCGGACATAGAAGTTGGAGTCAGAGAAAGAGATGGAGGTGAGCAAGATGGTGAAAGTTTCTTGCAGCAACATTCTAGAAGAACAATTGAGGGATTATGAGTTGTTGATTGCCTCTTTGTCTGAACCACAAACCGTCTGAACCTTGATTCACATGATTAAAGGATGGACAGGATTATAGAAAATGACTTTTAGAATTAAATTGAATGGACAACAATTCTCTGTAATCATGAAAATCAAAAAATCCTTTTAATCAAGGTTCAGACAAAAGTGAGCATCATATTCATACAAATAATTTCCCCAACTCCTCTTTGAATTCCTCAACATCCTTAAACTCCCGATGAACCGAGGCAAATCTGATATAGGCAACTTTATCAATTCTTTTAAGCGCCTTCATAACATCCATGCCAATTGTAGAAGAGCTGACTTCTTTCTTATTCCCTCCCCACTTCTCTTCTAGCTTACTAAGCATCTTATCAATCTGCTCCTGAGTAATCGGTCGTTTGGAACATGCCAACCAGATTCCTCGTTCGAGCTTTGATCTCGAGTACGGCTCCCGCGTCCCATCACGCTTGATGACAATTATGGAACTTAATTCTTGACGCTCGAAAGTCGTGAACCTGTGAGAGCACTTGGTGCACTCACGGCGACGCCTTACCGCACGGCCGTCTTCTGCCAGGCGGGTGTCTATTACGGAGGTATCAGTGAATTTGCAGCGGGGACAGTTCATGCTTTGATTGTAAGGGAATAAAGGCAAGAAAGGGAATAAAGGAATAATTTTTTGCCTTTATTGCTTTTTTTGCTTTTACTGCTCTTTTGCTTCAATTGCTGACAAACACGCTATATACTTAGCTCATGCTTAGAACCAATACTTGTGGCGAACTAAACGCCAAAAGCCTCGATTCCGAAGTCACCCTCTGCGGCTGGGTCCACCGAAGACGCGATCATGGAGGGCTAATATTTCTTGATCTAAGGGATCGATACGGTTTCACTCAGATTGTTTTTGATCCGAAAGATAAAGATTCCTTCAAGATTGCAGAGACTGTGAGACCTGAGTGGGTGCTCAAAGTAACCGGTAAAGTCAGAAAAAGATTAGAAGGTGCCGAGCGGGAGGAAAATCCTACGGGGGAGATTGAAGTGTTGGTTTCGGAGATAGAAATTCTCAACAAAGCTAAAACTCCACCTTTTGAAATCGACCAGGAAAAAGATGTAAACGAAGAAATGCGATTGGAGTACCGCTTTTTGGATCTCAGACGCGAGAGGATGACGCGGAACTTAAAACTCAGACACGATATCTGCAGACTTATTAGAGAGTATTTCCACAAAAATGACTTTATAGAAGTGGAAACTCCAATAATGATCAAAGGAACACCGGAAGGTTCGCGAGAGTACATAGTTCCATCACGTTTATAT
>CAZYBL010000072.1:0-6430 GCA_964645805.1 uncultured Candidatus Peribacteria bacterium
ATTTGGAGCAATTGTTATGAGCAACGAGAGATCTTCCGATGAAGGAAACCTGGAAAAATGGGGAAAAACTATAAATCACCAATGGAGTAAAAGCTGGGAATTTGAAAAACTCTTTTCTAAGTACATTGCACGCTATATTACGCCTGACCTTAAGTACTTTAGTCTGCTCAGACACTTAAGTGAGCTTTCGATCGTAAGATATCTGACGTTACTTCCTCAGTATTTGAATAAAGTTACAAGTTGTAACAGAAACTGGAAAATGCTTGAGGAAGGAAGACCCGAAAATAGATGGTGCTGTGAGTGTCCTAAATGCGCCTCAACCTTTGCACTCTTCGCAGCGTTTATCTCGAAGGATCAATTGGTCGAAATTTTCGGTAAAAACCTGTTCGAAGATCCTATGCAAGGGATTCTTTATAAGCAACTTCTTGGAATCGAAGGCAATAAACCTTTTGAATGTGTTGGAACTGTTGATGAAATGCGTACCGCCTTCCTGCTTGCTCACGAACAGGGTAATCTGGATGATACACCTGCTATGCAGAACTTTATAAATCAGGTATTACCGAATATAAAGGATCCCGAGGCACTTAAGGAAAAAGAATTAAGCCCAGGAACTGATCATAGTATCCCTAAAGAATTTCTCTCTGCATTACATGCACCTGAAGAATCTTGAAAACTTGAAAGTTTGTATCTTAGGCTTTGGGAAAGAAGGGCAAGCCATGCTCAAGACGATTGAAGATAATGGAATAAATGCCGACATCACAATCACTGACAAAAACCAAAAACTAGAAACCAAAAACTATAAAACCATTTGCGGAGATAATTATCTGAAAGAACTTGATAATTATGATTTAGTAATTAAATCCCCCGGCATTCCTCCTTGCTCTGAGCTTGATTCCGTCAAAGATAAACTCACCAACTCCACTCAAATCTTCTTAGACACAGTTAAAGAAGCAGGATCGATTGTAATTGGTGTGACTGGATCTAAGGGTAAAAGCACGACAGTAAGTTTGATTCATGAGATCCTAAAAAACGCAGGCAAAAACTCATACTTGGTCGGAAACATCGGTGAGCCTTCCATAACTTACATCAACAAAGCAGGTTCTGATGTCTTCTTTGTTCTGGAAATGAGCAGTTACCAACTCATGCAATGCACAACCTCACCTCAAATTGCAGTAGTTACATCATTTTTCCCGGAACATTTGGATTATCACGGATCAGTTGAGAATTATTTGGAAGCAAAGAAGAATATTGCGAAGTTTCAAGGTGAAGATGATGTGATTTTTTATAATGATGCCCCCCCCAATGATGCAACGCAGGGATACCTCCCTGCGGATATAGCAAACGAAAGCAAAGGCCAAAAGTTTTCATTCTCAAAACCAGATTCTCCTGTTGCATTAGAAGAAACTAAGCTTCTTGGCACTCATAATCTGATTAACATTGCCGCTTCATATAAAGTCAGTGAGTACTTGAACATCCCTGAAGATAAATCGATTGAAGCAATCAAGAATTTCACTGGACTCCCCAATCGTCTACAAACCTTAGGAGAACATAACGGAATAATCTGGGTTGATGATTCGATTTCGACAACGCCCGAGACTGCAATTGCCGCACTTGATGCACTTGGAGATCAGGTGATGACGATAATTCTCGGTGGCCAGGACCGTGGTAACGATTTTTCTGAACTCGGAAAACGCATTGCCTCAAGCAAAATTCAAAACGTGATTTTGATGGGCGAAAGCGGATCGAGGATTAAGGAATCAATCGAGTCAGCCGGAGCAGAAGTAGGATTCTTCGAAGCAAATAACATGGAAGAAGCTGTCAGACATGCAAAACAAGAAACCAAAAACCAAAAACCAAAAACCAAAAAACCCATATGTCTGCTATCTCCAGCATCTCCTAGCTACGATCAATACAAGAATTTTGAGGAGAAAGGTGACTTATACACCAAATGTATTAGATCTTGACATATTGCTCAATATCATTAAAATACTCCTGTTTACTACCCAATTTTATGCACAATCAACTAGAGGAAGTAAGAGCGATATTACGAGTAGATGCGATTAAAGATGCCCGTGCCCGGCAAAGAGCAGAAGATTTTGCATCGCGAATTGTAAGAGATCGCTACAGAAATTCATTTGTAGTGAGGTATTTAGTAGCACTAGTAGCAAATGGATCTTCTGTGGACTCAGGAGAAACCACTGAGCCTCTAAGAATTATTTAAGTTCTATGAATTATTTTCATCACCCTTCATTATTTGCGCACCAAGAAATCCCGCGTGAAGCTTCAAATCTCGCAGGAGTACATGATGAAAAATCAGGTGTTGATTCATTTGGAGGTAATCCATATGTAGAAGATGCAGTAAGAGCTAAAAGTCAAGCTACCGCAGGGAATATAAAATCACTTGATGCACTCAGAGAAGAAAGTAGAGAAGCTTTGGAACAAGGTGATAGAGTAACCCCTAAACTAATACAGAACGCAATCGATGCAGCAGAAAAAGTCTTGATGGCAAATGATGTGAGTGAAATTACCAATTAATTTTATTTTCATCGCACAATAAAACTGCAGCGATTGTCCTGTGGTGAGCTTTGTCGAACCACGAATCGCTGCTACGGCTTTTGTTGATTCTTATTTATTTTATTTTCATCGCACGTCGAAGACGTGCTCTTGTTTCTGTGGCCAATTTTATTCTTCTGACTCTTCTGATTCCTCCCTGCCAGCCGTAGCCTCGGCGGAGGCTGGTGCTTCCTCTGATTCCTATTTTTCACCTACCCTCACCTTAGCAACCCTAATAACCTTTCCATTAAACATATATCCCTCCTCAAAAATCTCATTAATAATCCCCTCTTCTCCCGGACCAGTCTGAAGTACTTCATGCTTTTCGGGATCTACAGTCTGACCGATGCATTCAATTTTCTTAAGCCCCATCGCATTAAGTTTGCCAACCAAGTCCTGCTCAATCGCCTGAACTCCTTTTACCCAATCATTAGAAGCTAATTCTTCTGGAAGAAGATCGAAGGCACGTTGAAAATTATCGATCGTCGGAAGAAGACTTAGCAATGTGTTCTCGAGTGCGAATTTTCTTATGTCCTCCCCTTCCCTCTTCATCCTATCCTTCGCATTCTGCAAATCTGCTTGAGCACGACCCGCCAAATCCTTCATTTTTTCAAGTTCAGCTTTTAAATCCTTGCATTTTACACAAGGCCTTTTTGCAGCCTGAGATTTCTTCTGAGCGACCATGTCTTAATAATAGCTTCTACTGCGCTACTGCGCTACTGCGCTTTTTCTGCTATAATACCAGAGATATGCTCCTCTCAACCATCTACATCGTCTTCGGTTTCGTCCTTCTAATAAAAGGAGCAGATTGGCTAGTTAACGGTGCTTCGTCCATTGCTCGTAGGATGCACATAACTGAGCTTGTAATTGGTCTTACGGTTGTATCTTTTGGAACTTCAGCTCCCGAACTTATTGTTAATATAATCGCAAGCTTCCAAGGCTCATCCGACATTGCCATTGGTAACATCATAGGTTCAAACATCTCGAACACGCTTTTGATACTTGGAATTACTGCAATCATTGCTCCTCTCGTGGTTCAAAGATCGACAGTTCTTAGACAGATTCCGTTTAATCTTCTAGCCGCAGGTGTTCTTTTTATTATGGCCAACGACATACTGGTCAATGGGTATCACGAATCTGAGTTGAGTCGTTCCGATGGGCTTGCCTTCCTCGCCTTCTTTATAATCTTCATGTACTACACATATGGAATCAGTCATGATGGCAATAAAGATGAAAAAGACGGTCGAGAAAAAGCGAAATTATCAGTTTGGTTTGCTACTTTCCTAGTTACAGCCGGATGTCTGGGTCTTGCAGCCGGAGGTAAGCTGGTGGTTGATGGTGCAGTAGACATTGCACGCATTTTGAACTTGAGCGAAGCTCTGATTGGTCTAACTATAGTTGCAATTGGTACTTCTTTACCGGAACTTGCCGCCTCTGCTGTTGCAGCATACAAAGGAAAAGCCGACATCGCAGTTGGTAATATCGTTGGATCAAACATCTTCAACATATTCTGGATACTTGGAATATCTGCAACCATCAAGCCGCTCCCATTCCAACCTGCAACCAATATAGATTTGCTTACAGTTGTGCTATCAACTGCTCTTCTCTTCTTCCTTGTGCACAACGGACAAGCTCACAAGAGATTAATCCTCTGGTGGAAGCAAAAACAGGACTACATTATCCGTAAGTGGGAAGGAATAATCCTGGTTAGCTGTTACGTTGCTTATATTATTTATATTGTGTGGAGGGGGTAAGAAAAGTGTCGAAAGTCTAAAGTCGAAAGTTGGGTCCAAGGTCGAAAGTCGAAAGACCTTTGACATTTGACTTTCGACCAAACCTTTGACTTTCGACCTTTGACAATTTCTTATTCCTCAGCTGCCTCCTCCTCAACTTCTACTTCCCCTTCCTCTTCAACCTCCTCTGCTTCCTCTTCTTCAGCAGCTTCTTCCTCTACCTCTTCTGGCTCATCAGCAGGGGCTGCTTCTTCCTCTTCAGCTTGTTCTTCAACTTCTTCGCCTGGCGCGGCATCTTCCATATCTTCCTCCAGATCTGTTGTTACAGAGACCGTGCAGGCAGCCAAAAGTGCCATTCCAGCTAAGGTTGCGAATAACTTAAATCGTTTCATAATAAAATTTAGGAAAGAAATAACAAAAGGATAGTAGGCTGAATGATTGGCCCAGGCAAGTCAAGGCGATTTTATCTTATAAATACAAGCCCGAACAAGTGTGTAGTGAGTAGTTTGTAGATATCTCTCTGCATGTTGTTCCTAGCAAAAAACAGAACAATCTATCTACTCACTACACACTACTAACTATTATAAGTATGTATAATGCCTCGGTATGAACCTCAAAAAACCACTACTTTTGACCATATTATTACTGCTTTTCCCCCAATCTGCTTCCAACGCAGCAAATCCTTCTGATGCAATCAGAGCAACTGTTAAGCTAGTTGCCACTGACGTTCTAACCGGATTACCTGCAGGCAGAGGAACAGGTGTTTTTATAAACGAAGACGGTTGGATAATGACCAACAGACACGTTGTGGAGAGTTTTCGAAAGCAATTTAATCAAATTGAAGTTGTTCCAACAGGAAGTAATGAAGAGGTGAATGAATCATGCAGCTTTACAGTTGAACCCGGGGACATTGTCGCACACCCAACTGATGATATTGCAATAATAATTCCTCGTTGGCCTAAGGAAACTCTTCCATGTGGAGGTCCCCCATCATATTTACCACCGGTTAATTACAATTCACCAACCGGAACCGACATACAGATAATAGGATATCCTGGAACTGACCAAGGCAGTGATTCAGTCGCCGTTACCGAAGGTCAGATTGCAGGTCGAGTAGCGTATCAAGACACCCCTAATCGAGTTCAATTCCTAAAAGTCTCAGCGGAGATCGGTCCGGGCAGTTCTGGAGGTCCAGTGATTAATTCCAAGGGGCAATTAGTTGCAATTGCAGCTGCCATGACACAAATACAGCATACATCTGGACTTATTCAGGAGATGGTAGGACTGGTTGTACCTACCGGGAACGTTACTGAAGCATTTCCTGAGCTACCGACCGCGAGTTTTGTTGAAGATACATCTCCTTCTGACGTGTCATCAACCTCATGGTATGCCAAAGCTGTTGAAGCCTTTCATGATGCAGGATACCAGATTGCTTCTGATGGGAAGTTCCGCCCCGGAGATAAAGCAACTCGAGCTGAATTTATTACTTTGATTGTTGATCTTCTAGGCGGGCCAAGATATGACAATTATGAAGACCAGAGTTTCTCTGACGTTTCGAGAAGACGAGAATACTTTTCTCATTTCGAGGAGGCAGTAATACTTCAATTGGTTAAAGGAGCCGGTAACTGCGTAGGTCAACCTGACTGCAAAGCTAATCCTGAATTACCAATCAACAGAGCAGAAGCTGCAATACTTTTACTAAGGGCATTTGCTTTAGAGAGAACTGCTGACGCCCCTTCATTCAGAGACTCACCACGAGGAGAATGGTACACAGAAGGGATTGAAGCTGCCGCAAGTATTTGCATTCTAAGAGGTGACGATGGAGCAAAGACAGTTAGACCTGGTGATAATATGAATCGAGCTGAGATGATTGTGATGTTGCAACGTCTTCATCAGAATTTAATTTATCCCAATTGTTCTTCAACTACTGCCAGAGCATTCAGCATTCCAGATGCGCCCGCTCCGGAAGATGAAGGATCTGAATTTAATTCTTTAGTCGGTCTAATACCTTGCACACAAAACGCATGGGAGTGCACCGTGATGTCTACTTGCGGACGTGAGATGAAACAGATACAAAGTTGCAAGCTTGTTAATGATGATTGTTCGGATCCTAATCGTGCCAAACCTCCACGTGAAATCCGATG
>CAZYBL010000073.1:0-6357 GCA_964645805.1 uncultured Candidatus Peribacteria bacterium
GTTATGGATTAGTTTCTTCATTTTATTTAGATGAGCCATAATTATGCGTTATACGGTAGTTACAGATTTTCTGGATGCCAACGGTGATCGATTAGTTTTCATATGCTCAACTTCGGTGTCCCAGTTACAAAGTATTTCACCTTGCGTACGCAGATGATAAAAAACATTGTGGTCGTACCAGTGGGGAGTGGGTTCATATGCTCTTGTATAAATTGGTACAGAAGCCAGAGCGGAGGTTCTAAACAAAGAACAACCGAATCCGGCACCGTCTATCTTCTCTATTCCGCTCAGTTTACTTGTTGGATGTTTTAGGAATTCGTTTTTGTCGAGTCTCCAAACCATTTGATACCCATGTAAATGACACTCATAAGAGGCGACCACTGCAACTGTTTCGGGCCATCTTACAGATTCAATAAGCATACTTAGAGCATTTGATGACATGGCAATGTCATCTTCCAATGTCAGGACATATTCGGTGTCGCATGAGATTATCATATTATTGTAAGCATAAACCAAAGCCATGTCGTGATAATATTGTGTCTTGCGACTATTAAGGCGATTATGAATCAGGCTTTGTGGAGAGTTGTTCCAGGATTTTGGAAGTGGCGCGGAGGTATATGTAATTCGTCCAAAATCAAGCAAAGACAATTTCATTTTGAGCAAATTCGCGAACTCTTCATTATTGCTCGTGTCGAAACAGTGCAATCTAATTAGCGAATGATCAAATTCGAGATTCTTTAGCGACTCGATATATTTATCCAGTACTTCTTTGCGCCCTGCGAATGGTGTAAATATTGTTATAGGATTATGCTTAATACGTGCGGTTTGCCAGTATTGCAATTTTTCTTTGTTAAATGTAGGCAGCCTGTTTTTGTCGTGCCTGCGGTAATGTACTACGGCTTGTGCCTTTTGAGCTTTCCAATGGTACCTAAGTATCCTGCGATACAGATCCCAGTCTTCGTTAGGAGTATTGGGAATGGTCCGGTATCCGCCGACCAGATCAAATGCTTGTCTGCGCATTAGCGCATGCGACGAAATGTAGTTTCGTTTCATCAGTTCCTCGCGGTCGAACTTAGGAGTTTCAAAAAGACTATTATCATTTCCAAAGTATTTAATGTCTGCGTATGCAATGGCAATGGATGGGTCTGCCATGCATTCCCGGCATTTTTCTATATAGTCAGAGGAAAGAATATCGTCTGCATCCAGGAATAGTAACAAAGATGCTGAAGTATGATTTGCGCCTTCATTGCGAGCCTCCGAAGGGTGTTGATGATTGCATCGGATATATTTAACTCCATATTGGCAGTGTAATTCTGCAACGTGGGCAGTTTCGTCAGTTGATCCGTCATCGACTACCAGTATTTCTGAAGGCAAAAGTGTCTGATTAAGCACACTATTAATGCAATCCTGCAAAAACCTTCCATAATTGTGGCAGGGTATGATGACGGCAACATCCGAGTAAGGATTTAATTTGTGACCAGGTGTGGTGGGTGGGGGAGAATTCTGTTCGCTGCCAAGAAACCGGCGAAATCTGGCCTCCAAAATTCTCAGCCACCCTGTCCACTTCCAGCTTTTTGACTGGACAATTCTTTGGATAAGAGATTCTTTCTCATCGATTATTTGCTGAAGTTTTGCAATGTTGGCATCCGATTCCTCTTCCATAGGGAGCTAGTCTAGCTTAAGATGCCGCTTAAATGCCATACCCCGATTTTCTTTGCATAGGTGCTGCCAAGTGCGGAACAAGCTGGCTTCATGTAAATCTAAAGAGGCACAGGCAGATTTTTGTGCCCTATGTCAAAGAAATTCATTATTTCGATGGGCAGGCATACGATCATCCGAATGATTTTATTAGGCGTCTTTTTCACCCTGGAATTGGCTATTGGAGGAGACCGCTTAAAAGACAATTGTTTAAGCGGGAAAGCTTAACAAATAAGAAAAGAAGGAGGTGGTTACTTAATTATATTTTTGGGATAAGAAACGACGAGTGGTATGCATCGCTTTTTCGACCCGGAGATGGCCAGATTTCCGGAGAGCATACTCCCGGTTATTATTCTATTGGGCTTGAACATGTGGAGCGGATTCACAAGCTTATGCCGAATTGTAAGATTATTTTCTTAATAAGAAATCCTGTTGAGCAAATATGGTCGATGGTTAAGTTTATGCACTTTAAAATATACAAAAAGAAATTTGAAGAGATGTCGCATGATGATCTCAGGAATATTTGCAACGAGGAGTTTCGAGTTCGAAATGCAGATTTCCTTTTGCACTTGTCTAAATGGGAAAAGATATTTCCCAAAGAAAATATTTTTATAGGGTTTAATGACGAAATTAGTGAGGATCCAAAAGGTTTTTTACTGCGGATATTCGATTTTCTTGGAGTTGAGTCGGAAAGTTATTATTTCCGTGCAAGCCGCAGGGTGATAAACAAGGGGCCTGATTATGATTTACCTGATGACATTAGAATCATGCTTTCGCTTAAAATGTATGACAGTCTGAAAAAGCTTCACGAACGTTTTGGAAGCTATGCAACCAAGTGGCTTGAAGAAGAAACTAAATTCTTAGAAAGGCACGGTGCTCTTCCTGAGTCTGAGCCATCATCATTACGATCGAAGAAGTATTGCCTTACGCCCTGATGCATTGCGGGTTTGTTAGATGACCATTCAAATAGCCCATTCGAGCCGGTTTTGATGTCTGTTTCCGGATTGAAGTCGTTCTCCAGCAGATAAGAATCCCGCTTTATGTACTGGCGGTTTTCGATTTTTCCGTGCCAAAGATGGTAAATGTCTCCTTCCAAATATCCTACGTTGTCTTTTGTTCCAGCAAATACTTTCTTGCCCCAAAAAAGATAATCATTCCGTGTTGATTCATTGATATCTTCTGTAACGTATGGGTGTTTGAAATATCCGAAGAACGCAAGGGCCATCAAAAAATCATTGGCTCCAAGTATGTGCCTGTCATACAACAAATGTTTTTCCAAAAAACTTCTCCTGCCTGCCCAGGCATATCCGGGGTGCATGGTTGCAATTGATTTAGGGACCGGATTAATTTTTTGTGATGCGTATCCAACATGCGCATTTCTTGTTAACTTGAAGTTTCCTTCTTTATACAGATGAACTTTATCAAAGCATTGTACTATCAGATATTTTTCTAATAACTTGCTGGCGTCTTTTGCCCACTTACGATTTTCAAAAAGAATATCGGCGTCGAGCCAGGCAATGTTTTCATATTTTCTTGGAAGTGATTTGATAAGAATGTTAAAAGCTCTTTCTTTATGCCACATTACATCCCTTGCTCTAATTTGGATTGTCTGGTTATTTTTTGGCAATTCAAAATCAGACTCATCGAACGCAATTTCAACTGTCCATAGATCAAGATTTTGTGAACGAATATCTTCCGCAAAGATTCTGTAGTTATTTAGAAAGGATTTATATCCTGCAACGTTAAAATATGTTGTGATAACTGCCATTTCCCCCGGTTTTTGTTGACTAAAGAAGCGCATAATATGAAACTTAGATTATTCAAATGACAGCAAATGTCAAAGCATCGGCTTGTCTGCTGTCCTGGCAGAGGCCATTTAATATGCAGCGAATCGTCGATCATTTAAGCTCGATGCCATTTATCGAGGAAGTATTGATCTGGAACAATAATCAGGTTCCTTTGTTGGTTAACGGAAAAAAGGTCAGGATTATTCAAAGCGAAAGTAATATTGGAGGTTATGGGAGATATCTTTGTGCTCAGAAGGCAAAAAATGATGTCATTTTTACACAAGATGATGATTACATTGCTTTAGATATTCGGAAACTTTACGAAAAATTTTGCTCAGATCCTGATCGAATAACTCATGGTCTGATTGAAAGACATTATCGGGAGAAAGAGATCTTCTATCGAGGCTCCGCTCAAGTTGCCTATCTAGGGTTTGGGGCTTTCTTTAAGAAAGAATGGGTGAAATTGCTAGATGGTTATTTGAAAAAATTTGGTGAAGACGATTTGTTCTACAAGCACGCAGATTGGATGTTTCCGTTGCTTAGAGATCAGAAGCACAATTCTATCTTGGTTGAAGCGGAGAGATTAATTAGTAAAAATGGACTAGAAGCTTTGTGGATAGGTGAGAATTTTTGGGAGGATGCGCAGGAAGCAGAAAGAAGGGTTTCAAAAATTCTGGGGAAAACTATTCATAATGAAAATCCGAGAATTGAATCTGAGTCTGTTGAAGTTTTGCGCATACCTAAAAATCCAATTAGAAAATATGTTTTGGATAAAGCGGAAAAAACCGGAGGGCCGGTTAAAATTGAACCGGAAGAGCTTCTTAGGCATGCGGAGAAAATAGGAAGCTATATTGGAAATACACAAAAGAAGCTACTTGATAGTGGGCAGAGGGCGAAGAGAATTTATTATGAAGATGAGGAAAATTCCGATAGGCCCGATTTAAAGGATATTATTGAGAATTATGATGAGATTTGTTTGGAGCTTAGGGGTACTGCGTTAGAATCATTATTAGTCTAGTATTATTTTGCATGCAGAAAATATCTAAAAAAATCTGGCGCAATCCACGAATATATCTGGAGGTAATGCCTAATCATTTCTTGTGGATGGGCAAGAATCAAAGGAGAATTTTTTTTAGGCTGCTTAAGAAGATCATCAAGCAAAAAGTGCCGGGTGCAATTCTAGAAGTTGGCGTGGCAGAAGGTTACACATCTGCTTTCATTGCACGAGTAATGGATCATTACAATTCAGAAAAAGAATTCCATGTTTATGATTCGTTTAAAGGTATGCCAGCGCCGACTAAAGAGGATGGGGAAGATAGATTATTGAGCGAGGGTGATCTTTCTGTAACAAAAGGGAAATATAAATATATACTCAAGAATACTACATTCGGCAATTTACCGATGATTCATGAGGGATGGATAGAAGATACAATGCCAGATGAGCTTCCCGATCAGATTGCATTTGCTTACGTTGATGTTGACTTCTATAAACCAACTTTGCATGCATTAGGTTCAATTTACCCGCGGCTAGCTCCTGGCTCGGTTGTCATTATTGATGATTATATTCATCCTCAAATTCTTGGGGCGAAAAAAGCAGTTGATGAATTTATGAAGGATAAACCAGAAGCTCTAATTAAAATTCCTCCCGGAGAAGAATTTGGTGATGAAAAAACCCAAGTTTACTTCGTTAAATAATGGAAAAAGCTCACATTGCATTCGCTGCAAGCAATTCGTACGCCATCGGGCTTGCTGTTGCTTTGCGGTCTTTACTTGAGCATTGGGATATTCATAGATCTCTCTCGATATGGATTCTTGATGATGGGTTAGATGAAGGATTTAAAAATGATTTATTGATCTCGAACAGTAAATTCAGAGCTGATATTAATTTTATCAGGCCTGATCTGACACAGGTTAATGAGCTTTTTTTAAGCAGAAATATGGGTAGTATTGTTTATGGTAAATTGCTTCTGCCGAATCTGTTGTCTAGCGTTAACAAAGTTCTTGGTTTGGATACTGACATAATAGTAAAAGCAGATTTGAGCGAGCTTTTTGATACGGATTTACAAAGCAAGCCTTTTGCGGCTGTAAGTGATTTTTTGCTGGGTCCGGGTTATTGCAATGTCGGTGTCTTGCTAATGAATTTAATTCAATGGCGCAACAGAGATATAAGTGGAAAGGTCATTAAGTATATAAAAGAAAATCCGGAAAAAATAAAGTGGTGGGATCAAGACGGAATAAATGCAGTATTGAAGGGAGAATGGTTAGAGCTAGATCCGGAGTGGAATGTTATTTCCGAGAGCTTAGTTATGCTTGGCTGGAAGCCGGGAATGATAAAGAGGATTCAAGCACGACGGATTTCAAAGAGCGCGAAAATAATTCATTTTGTAGGACGTTACAAGCCGTGGATGCGTAAATGCAATCATCCATATAAGAAAGAGTTTTTAGAAATTCTTGATAGGACAGGTATGTGTCGAGAAATAGTCTTTCAAGCTTGATAGCTGCTATTCCAAAAGTCCAGGATTTTTTCTCTTCGGCATTGTAAAAAGGTGATGATGCTAATCATGCTGAGCGGGTTTGAATTTAGAAGTTCTATATATGTAGCTCTTTCACATGGGGGAAGTATCTTAATAAGACATTGAATATATGCAGCTCCATATATTTTTGTGTCGTAAAAAATTTCCTTAATTACTTGATCGAAGTATCTGCCAAGCTCTGCGGGGGTAGGATGCCGGTTTTCTCTCAAGAAATCTGGCAAATTGTCTTTTTGCATAGGGACTACAAAGTACAATATAAGCAATGATATGTCAACTACAATCCTACCTAAATTCAACAGTGAAATGCATAAAAATATCCCCATTTGAGAGCAAAATCC
>CAZYBL010000074.1:0-3346 GCA_964645805.1 uncultured Candidatus Peribacteria bacterium
CTACGGCCGGCAAGCCAGGGGTGGCAAAGTGGCTGGGTGGTGGGGTCGGTTGTTAATGGTGGCACACAAAAAACCCCAGTCAATACCATCTCAAAAAAACTTCGGGGTCCATCGACTTTTGCGCTCAAACAAGCCCCAAAATACGTTCCCCCCTAGGGGGGAACAACCTATAGAATACAACAAAATGACTACTGCGCAGTACAGACGTCCCAACGGGACGTCTCTGCGCTGATACTGCGACTAAACCGAAAAACTAACAAACTTTCTGTGGCATATACCAACAAATACCGCTACTCTTCCCCCAATATGAAATTCTCCTTCATCCGCCCAGCAAAATACTTCCTAATGCTCTCTGCCGCACTCGTCGGCACCAGCATTGTACTTTTAATCTATCCGGGACCTGACCTGAGCATTGATTTTACCGGTGGAACACTAATGGAACTTCGCATTCCGAGTGCTTCGACCAAAGATGACCTGGCAAATTCCTTAAGCTCTGTAATTTTTACTCCGGAAGAAGAAGATGGAGAGATACTTTTGGGAAATTATTCAATCTCTGCAACCAAATCGGACACGATGCTTATAAGAATGCGGGATCTGAGCAATCCTGAGCACCTGCAACTAATGGATCATCTAGCTGAAACACTTGGGGAAACAGAAGAGCTACAATTTACTACAATCGGACCCACTGTTGGAGCGAGTCTTAAGAGGAGATCTTTCTGGGCGCTTGGCATAGCATCAGTCGCAATAGTTCTTTACATTGCATTCGCATTCAGAAAAGTTCCTCGAAGACTAAGCCCATGGCGCTTTGGAATCATCGCAGTTATAACTTTGCTTCATGATGTTCTGATCACTGTTGGAGTATTCATAATTCTAAGCAAATTAACATCTTTCGAATTTGATACTCTGTTTGTGACTGCGCTTTTGACTATTCTCGGCTACTCAGTCAACGACACAATAGTAATCTTCGACCGAATCCGCGATAACCTGCTAACCCAGCACCGCGGAGAAGAATTTCATATCGTTGCTGACCGAAGTCTTAAGCAAAGTGTAAAGAGATCTATAAATACTTCTGTCTCAACCTTGATTATGCTCTCTGCATTATTTATCTTGGGATCAGAAAGTATCAAGTGGTTTGTTCTAACACTCATGGTCGGAGCAATTATTGGAACGTATTCATCTCTGTTCCTGGCGACTCCTCTATTAGTATTCTGGAGAAAGAAGAATTGATAAAAAAATTATCAGCGTAATCTGCGCAATCCAATAAATCAGCGAAATCAGCGTGTTAAAAAACCGAGCCTCGACGACCCGGTCTTTTGCCTGTCTCGTCTCCCAGTCCTATGGGAAACAAATGAACGTGAATGCAGCAAAGATTACCATTGCGGCCACCGACACGCCCATCAGGATGATGGCGAGAAGGCCGCTAACCTGTCGTAGAGCCATCCAGAAAACAGGCATATCCTTGTCCCTGAATATCTCTACCGGATAGGAGAAGAGCAAGTACGCACACACTGCGAACGTAAGTGCCCAGAGCAGTAACTGGAACATAACGACAAAGTACCACTCCATATATGCTACCTCCGTCGAAAAGATCCTATCTTCGTGGAACAGCATAACCAAGAACAAAACCTTTGCCGAAAAGAGGGCGATTGTGATGCCAAGGAATATTATTCCAACTTTCGCCGGACGCAATTCCCTGTACTGTCTGGCCAAAGTGATACTTAGACTTAGCACAATCACCGCTGGCGTTGCATAGATCAGCGCATACGTGATCAGCAGTTCGCACTGCCGATCGGTCAGATTCTGTAGCATGTTCACGATCAATCTCCTTCTTTGGGTTTGTTAAGGAACAGGCTACATCGCTACAAGCGAGAGCCAGTTCCAGATGCTAGTTAAGCTCTCATGTAACGAGTACTCAATAGTATCCCTTGAATAGATAATTTCAATTAAATGAATTAAAAAATTATCAATTATCAATTGTCAATTATCAATTAATTCCGCTAATCTCCCCACATGGCTAAAGCATCAACTACCCCAAAAAAGGACAAAGCAGGCCGCATAGCTCTGACCGTTACTTACACAGAGAAACAAATTAAACCTGCGCAAGATAAAGCAATTAAGAAGCTTGGGGCTTCTATAAAAATTGAAGGATTCAGTCCCGGAAATGCTCCAGCTGATATGCTTAAGGACAAAGTTAGCGCAGAGCAATTACTCGAAGAAACCATCCGTGAGCTGCTCCCCGAAACAATCAATAAGCTTGTTAAGGAGCATGATTTAAAACCGATCATTCCGCCAAAGATTGAAGCAAAAAAAGCGGATCCCCTGACCCTCTCGCTAACATTTGTGGAACATCCCGAAGTTATAGTTAAAGGAGTAGATAAAATTAAGATTGCAAAAAAAGAAATTAAAGTTGATGACAAAGAGGTTGATAAAACTATCGACTACATTTTGGAGCAGCACTCAAAATCTAAAGAGGTTGATCGTGAGTCTAAAGCTGGTGATAGAATCACAATGGACTTTTATGGTGAAGGCGATGACAAAAAAGAGATAGAGGGCACAAAAACCGAGGGGCACAGTGTAATAATCGGATCAAAAGTTTTAATTCCCGGGTTTGAAGATGAACTTAAGGAACTTAAAAAGGGCGAGAAGAAATCATTCACGCTTAAGTTTCCCGCAAAGTACCACGCTGAGCATTTGCAAAATAAGCCCGTAACTTTTCATGTGACTGTTAAATCAGTCGAAGAGGTTGATAAGCCTAAACTGACTGATGCTTTTGCACAAGAACACATGAGCAGTGAGTCTGCTGATGCTTTTAAAAAGCGTGTACGCGAATCGATGGTTGAACAAGAAGAAAGAATCGACAAACAAAAGCGTGAAAATGAACTTTTCCAGAAAATTAAGGAGGCAACCAAAGTCGAAATCGCTCCGGAACTAATTGAAGAGGAAGCAAGAGACATTTTTGACGGAATTGCGAGGCAACTTAAGGAACAAAACTTAGAATTCAACGAGTGGTTGGAGAAAAGTGGCAAAAAACCAGAGGAGATCAAGGCTGACGTTGATGCACAAGCTAAGGACAGACTGACTTTGAGGCTTGGCATGCAGCACTTGACTGATAAAAAAGAGATTGAAGTCACTGACGATGATGTCCAGAAGGCAATTGCCAATTTTTTATCTCCCCTTTCGGGTGAAGAACGCGAAAAGATCGAGCCAATGTACCAAAAAGGTAGACAGGGATGGGAACAGATTAAATGGCAGCAGAGGGTGGAACGATTAATTGATGAAATGTTGAAATAATGCGGTGGCGTACGTAGTAGATAAACGCCGATTAGGACGACTCGACCACGTACGC
>CAZYBL010000074.1:3356-6272 GCA_964645805.1 uncultured Candidatus Peribacteria bacterium
TTATTTTTTTAATTTTTTAATTATTGGGGGGGGTTATGTTTTTGTCAACGTCCTTTTCGGAGGTCTCTACTACTTACGCCACCACGCTTTGATTCTTCTATCCGGATTAGATTTTTGCAAAGTCCTACATCCCTCCCTGTGAATCACAACTTCGCCAGATCGACTAATTATACCAATTAAACCACCACGAGGTTCTTCATCAGGTTTGCAACCCTTCGCAAATCTGGTTGGCATAGGAAGTCCGCCTTCCAACTCTACTAGACGGTTTCTAACTACTCTGCTTTCAGATGCTTTTTTAGGTGCATCCTTAACGAACACTTCTTCTCTACCTTTAAATGCATCCAAATGAGGTAGAACCGATGAAGCATTTTGTGACCCCTGCCCTACTTTAACTAATAGATCTTCACGGCGTGCTATTGGTAGAACTTCACCATCATACATTCGCAAAATACTCAGATCGCTATCTAATACCGGAAGTTTTCTTTTGATCAAAGTATCATTCATAAGTTCACGTCCCTTGGTAACAAACTCATCTCGCCTTTGTAAGTACAAATGTCTTCTAAGTTTTGACCTTGATGATGACATCTTAAGCATCTGCATCCACTGAGGTGATGGTTTTGGAGTTTTATATTTAATAATTTCGACAATGTCTCCGTTTTCTAGTTCGTGATCGAGTGGAACTATAGAACCATTGACCCGGGCGGATTGGAACGAAAGCCCAAGATGTGTGTGAACTTGGAATGCAAAGTCCAGAGGTGTTGCCCCTTCTGGCAATTCAATTACCCCGCCTTTTGGAGTAAGTACATAAATGTGATCAGCTAAGGATGACTCTTGTTCTTCTTCCCCAACCGACTCTTGCATAGAAAGCATCTTTTTAAGCTGTGCATGTTCCAATGCATGCCTCGTCGCTCCATATTCCTTGTAACTCCAATGAGCAGCAACTCCATACATAGATTCGCGATGCATTTTGTGGGTTCTAATTTGGACCTCTACAAATGTATCCTGAGGCGTACCGGGCAGCCTCGCCATTGTAGTATGCAAACTCTGATATCCATTAGGTTTCGGGAAAGATATGAAGTCTTTGAATCGATTCGGAAGAGGTTTTCCTATCTTGTGAATATGACCCAAACATTTATAACAATCCTCAGTTGAATCGACCACAACTCTAATTGCAAAAAGATCATAAACATCCTGAAGAGATGAAAGGCTTTTTGCATGCAATTTTCTAAATGCACTATAGGGATGCTTTTCCCTGTGTTCTATGTGAACTGCAATCCCCTCTGAATTAAGATGGTTTTGAAGGGACTCCATTACTTCCCACAAAAAGTCCCCTCGATTCTTTCTAATATCCGAAAGCTCTCCCGTAATTTTCTCTGCATCCGAAGGATAACAAATAGGAAACGCTCTTCCTTCCAATTCATGCTTGAGCTTATAAATACCCAATCGCGCGGCAACCGGAGCATAAAGCCTGAGTACATCATTGGCGATAATTTTTGCTTGTTCATTCCCTAACCCATGTGGATGATCCAGCAGATGGCACTTGTCACAAAGTGTGATCAAGATAGTCCTAACATCATCAGATACGCTGAGTAGAATTAGTCTGAGATCGTCTATTGAGTGCTTACTCTGCTCAATCGCAATGCTAGAAAGTAGGTGAACTCCGCTAACTAGTGATCTGACAGTTGATCCAAAACGATCTTCAAGTTCGGTAAGAGTTAAGCCCCCTTGAAAGACTGCATGATGGAGTATGCAGGCAACAATAGTATCCTCATCCGGTTCGAATGGCAGGAGTATATTTAGAACCCCAGCCGCATGATCAAAGCAGTTTAGGCCTGTCCTATGCTTTTCGTTCCCATACAATTCTCTCGCGAAATCAAACGCTTCTTTAACGCGTTTTTGATCGAACTCCCTGTTCTCTTTTGCTATCCGACCAAGAAGTTCGGAGATATCGATGGCAGTGGCGGGCATTGGATCTATGATTTTATATTCTGTTGGGGATTTTATCAACTATTTGCAGTCTTTTTTTAAACCCCCTCCCCTCGATCCCCCTCCCCCTTTCAGGGAGAGGGGAGCTCCGCTTTTGGTAGCAAATAACACATTGTTACCAACTGCTTCCTTCCCTCTCCCTTTAAAGGGAGAGGGTCAGGGTGAGGGTTTTACAAAAAACAACATTAACAAATATGTAACCCTGTTTTATTTTTCGAGACATAATGTAACCGGTCCATCATTTATCAGCTTAACTTGCATCCTTGCCCCAAACTCCCCCGCCTCAACCTTACTTACTCCAAGTGACTTCAATTTTTCCATGAAGTACTCATACAATTTCTCAGCTGACTCAGGATCCGCTGCCGCCGTATAATCCGGACGATTTCCTTTTTTTAAACTTCCGGCCAACGTGAATTGCGAGACGACTAAAGCTTCACCACCAATATCAAGTAATGACTGATCATTGATCTTACCGCCTTCACCATCAAACAATCTTAGATTGACTACTTTCTCAGCTAGCCTTTCCGCTTGTTCTTCACCGTCCCCTTCCATCACTCCAAGTAACAATAAATAACCTTTGCTAATTTCTCCTACGACCGATGAGTCGACGGTGACTGAGGCGGAAGTGACTTTTTGGAGGAGAAGTTTCATAGGGAAATTGTAGCTTAAGTTGCCCCTTTTTCTGAACCTTGATTAGAAGGATTAAAGGATAGACAGGATTATAGAAATAATCTGGTTGTTAGGCCCTTAAAAAACATTTTAATCCATTCTTTGTAATCCTGTTCATCAAGAAATCATGAAAATCATGGGACAGGAGGAGTATCAAAGTAAAAAGAAGCATTTTGCTTGCAAAACTCCACAAAAAATCTCAAATTAACTCTGTCTATTGGAACTAACCACAAACTCGTTCACTCACATAAGGAACCCTGG
>CAZYBL010000075.1:0-2848 GCA_964645805.1 uncultured Candidatus Peribacteria bacterium
CTGGACAAACTTCGGCGGAAATATCTTTGATTCTTATATATATGAACTACTTCATTATAATTAAAGGTTAAATGGGAGAACAAATTATTCATTTGCTGAAAGAAATCGAAGAGAACGAACTAGTAGTTCCAGAATTTCAGAGAGAATATGTTTGGTCCTATGACCAGGCAAAAGAGTTCATAAAATCCCTTTATGGGAAGTGGCCAACCGGGAGCTTTCTATTTTGGAATGTCAAACCAAAGAATGCTCCACCATTGAAGAATAAAAAGGCCTCAGAACGCGGTGGGACGCTGAACGTTCTTTTAGACGGACAACAGAGACTTACTGCACTCTATTTACTAATAAAAGGAGAGGTTCCACCATATTACTCTAAGGACGAGATTACGTATGATCCACGGGAACTCTATTTCAATCTTTACACAGCTGAATTCAAATACTACAAAAATTCTGAAATGAAAGAAAACCCATTATGGCAACGTGTATGTGGCATATATCGTATGGGTGACTCTGACATACAAAAAATTATTGAACAAATTAAAGAAGCATCTATCGTATCTGAAGACCCCAGTTCAACCGTTTTGATGAATTACCAGAAATTACGCCAAATACTGGAGTGTGACTATCCAATATTGAAGGTCAATGTTCCTGCAACACTTGTCCAGGTTGTAGATTTATTCGATAAGGTTAACTCACAAGGAACTAAATTGACTAAAGGCGAACTAGCATTGGCACATATGCAGACTCAGTGGGCTAGCGCGAGGAAAGAAATAAAGTGCCTTAAGAAGGAATTAGCAAGCGACGGTTTTGACTTGAATATTGACTTTTTCGTACGCTGTATTGTTGGAGTTATAACTGGCGGCTGGCGACCTGAAACTATCCATAATACTGAAAAAAAGAAACTTATTGATGCATGGTCAACGATAAGGGATTCCTTAAAATATCTGATTAAAATACTACCACGTGAAGCCTTTGTTGATAACCTAGCTGATCTGTCTACTGATAAGGTTCTAATTCCGATGGCAGTATATCTTTCAATACATAACAAACAATTCTCCTTAAAAGAAAAGAAGAGATTTTTTCATTGGATGTATCTTGCAATTCTCTGGGGTAGATACTCCAGTTCACCTGAAACAAGCCTAGATAAGGATGTTCGAATAGTCAGTGAGAATGGCGATCCGTTTGATAAATTAGTTCGTGAGATAGTTGCAAAGAGTGGGCGCACAAAGATTAATGCTTCAGAGGATGTAAGGCGTAAGCGGATAAATACTGGTATCGGGGTTCTCATGCGTATTGCGGCAAAGAGCTCAGGTGCGGTTGATTGGTTCAACGGAACGCCACTTTCCAGTAGAGATGGGGGATCTTATCATATTGAGCAGCACCATGTATTTCCGTCATCAATCTTATACAAAACGGAACTTGGTGGTTATGACAGTACCATCAGTGCACATAGAGATTTAGTAAATGAAGTTTCCAATAATGCATTCTTAGTCATGAAAACTAATAGAACGATAGGAAATACTGAACCTTCAAGAATATTGCCTGACGTAAAGCACAATTATCCTGGAGCACTCGAAGCTCAATTTGTTCCAATAAATGAAGAATTATGGACACTAAAAAATTATGAAAAATTCTTACAAAAACGTAGCGAGTTGATAGCTGCTGGTATAAATAATCTTATAGAAAGATGAAGATAAAAAACCAGATATAAAATCTATTATAAAACAAGATGAAAGTGGAACTTTAGAGTTCAAGGCATCTTTACGATTCGATATTGAGGAAAAGGGCATACCATTACGTGTTATAGAAGATCATGTGGCAAAGGCGATATGTGGTTTTCTTAATGCACCATGTGGCGGGACACTGATTATTGGGATTAAAGACAAACCTCGAGAGGTTCTTGGTCTTGAAAATGATTACGATACATTACAAGATGGGGACAGAGACAAATTCCAACTGCAAATACGTCAAATTGTAAAGTCAAGACTTGGCGAAGAGTTTAATACGGACATAAGTATAAAATTTTACCCATTACAAGAAAAGGAAATATGTTTTGTAACTGTAGAAAAGGGTCATAAGTGTGCATGGATGAAGAAAGGTGGACGGGAGATTTTTTATATACGAAGCGGAAACGAAACGATAGAACTTCCAAACCCCGAAGTACCTAAGTATATAGCTCGCTTGGAGAAAAATCAACTCACGTTAGAAAAATAGTACTTATAATTCATATGTGACTAATATCATGCCAACTTACTCCCATTCCCGCATCGGAACCTACGAGAACTGCCCGCGCCAGTTCAAGTTTAAATATGTCGACAAGCTCTCGGTCGAGCGCCGGGACTCTATCGAGGCCTTTCTGGGCTCACGTGTCCATGATACTTTCGAAAAGATGTACAAGGACCTCAGGATGGAGAAGAAATGGTCCTTGGACGAGGCTCTGAAGTTTTATTCAGAAATCTGGGACAAGAACTGGTCAGACTCAGTTTTCATCTGCAGAAAGGAATACAAGGCCTCCCACTACCTAAAAATCGGTGAGAGGTGCATCAAGGACTATTACAACCGCTACTCTCCCTTTGATCAGGACAAAACCCTTGGCATAGAAGAAAAGGTGAACTTTACATTGGACAAAGAAGGAGAATATAAGATAACTGGTTTCATCGACCGCCTCTCCGAGGCAGGGGACGGCCATTATGGCATCCACGACTACAAGACAGGCGGCTACTTTCCTACCCAAGAACAGGCAGACAAGGACAGGCAGCTTGCCCTCTATTCAATAGCCATTAGGGAGAGATTCAAGGACGCTGAAAGGGTTGACCTTATATGGCACTACGTCGCCTTCGACAAGGAAATC
>CAZYBL010000075.1:2858-6201 GCA_964645805.1 uncultured Candidatus Peribacteria bacterium
GAGCAGCTCGAAGGCCTGAAAAAGGAAACGCTTGCGAAAATCAAGGAAATAGAAGCCGCAAAAAGAGATGGCAATTTCCCCGCGACTGAGTCAAACCTGTGCAGCTGGTGCGAATTTGCAGACCTGTGCCCGAAAAAGAAGCACGAAATCAAAGTTCAGGAACTGCCTCCGAACAAATTCCTAAAAGAACCTGGGGTTAAACTCGCAAATCTCTACGCAGATCTCATGGAAAAAAAGGCGATGATTACAAAAGAAATGGGTGAAAAGATTGATGCCCTTGGAATTGACGAATTAAAAGAGGCAATCTTCAATTACGCAGAAAAAAACAATGAAGAATGTATCTGCGGGAGCGACTGCAAACTAAAAATAACATGCGGGGAAAAGGTTAGCTTCCCAAAGAAGGCCGACTCAGAGCGGGCACAGCTCGAGGAGCTTCTGAGGGGGAGCAAGTACTGGCAAGCCTTATCTGATTTGAGTACCTCCAAGCTGAAGCACGCGATTACGGGCCACGAGTTCGATAAGAAGCTCGAAAAGCAAATAAAGCAATACGAAATAATCGAGGCAGACCGAAGGATTAGCAAGTCGAAGTTAAAACGGGGAAGTTAACCTATCGGTTCTTACCATCACATTTATTTATTAGTTCAGCTTTAATATTGACAGGCGCCGGTCCTCTCGTAAGTATTCGTACGAGAGCCTATTTCTAAACACCGACTAAAACTACAGGAGGCATTACTATGCCATCTAAAAAATATTCAAAACAAAAGAGACCACTGCCGCTGGGCATGCTACGCTCCTTTGATGAGGTGTTGTGGTCAAAATATCCTGACCTGAGTGACCAGGAGAAAAGAATCATCCGGAAAAGGTTCTTAGCTGGGAAAAAACCAGCAGAAATCGAGAAAAGTCAGAAGCAGCTAATCGAAAATACAAACAAAATGCGGTATCTGGAACTCGGCGACTACATAGCAACCCAACTAAGGGACAAAGATCTTAGAAAGGAGCGGGTTTCCACCCCTACTGTTTTGGAGGAGATCCCAACCAATTATTTGGAAGAAATTAACAAGAACTATTTGCGGATAAAGAAAAAATACGGCAAGGGACATGGGACAATGGCAAGATTGTTTGCAAATGCAATATTGACTCTCTCTGGGAACAAGAATGGGTTCTCAGATTATGAAATACCTTCTCACCCCCATTCCGAATCTAAAGGTGCCATGCGCACTCGGGAATCACACGAGTTTCTTAAGAGAATTTTCAGAAGCTGTAATGGGTTTGAACTAATAGAAACTGGTGTAGAAGGTTTCGATAACTTCGATTTTGTTATCTTTAGGCGAAAAGGAACTGACTATCTCCATTCCTTTGACAATAATCCGAAAAATGGGATTGTTCTAGGTGAGCTGCAGGGATTAAAAAGAGGACTAGACCTGCTAAGCGAGTCTGGAGAGGAAGCTTCGGAAGAGCTGTTCTGGATTGACTATGTTCCCTGTAAACTCCCTGATCCAAAGGCAGTTGAGCGCGGGGGCAGATACAAAAAGGCGCACCAGATATATATCCCGACCTAGTTAAGATGCGGAAAGACCCATACTGGCGGAATTCCTTGCTTTTGATATCTGATTAGGAATATAAACAAGAAACAATTAAGTAAATACGTGACATAAATAAGGAGGTAAGAAATGGATGGAAAAAGAGGCAAAAAGGAATTTGATGACGATTTGGCAAAAATTCTCCATAGCAATGGCTATGAAATATATCGTGAAAAAGACATGAAAAAAATTGGTCAGATTGGAAGCACACCCGACATGATTGCAATAAAAGGCAAAACTGCACTCATTATAGAAACCAAAAGCGAAAAAGAGTCTGCAAATAATGGCAGTTGGCTTTCTTACAAAGGCGGGTCATCGAAACATCCACTGAAGAAGAAAGATCTTGCGTGGAGGGCTTATTGTAATAGTCTGGATATTAAGAAGGATGTTGCAGCATGGATGGTCGCAATAAATTTGCAGGCTCTCTGCTACCCTGTTCTATTGAAGCGGTCAGGCGGTTGGATGATTCGCGATGAAGGTATCAATGGCGATGAGGGTATCAATGCTAAGTTGGGTGAATACACAAAAATCCCCGCATTTGCAGTTCCAACCGCATATGTCACAGCGATAAAAGATGCCCTAAAACTAATGGGGATAACTATCTATCAAATCCGTGAGATTTCTACAGGACAATGTTTGTTCGAATTTGACAGTGGACAGAAGATGCTTGAATTGAAGCCATGTGTAGAATAACGAGTTCAAATCTTAGAGAATAACAGAACTAGCCCGCTTTCGGACATTCTCTCCACTTTCAGTGGGGGCAATGTCCTCGTATTGTATGCGCTCCCCAGGCCGCACGGCGACCTCGTGAGCGGGAATTAAACTTGTTGTTGAACGGAAACATGGTCAGATATTAACATATTTATAAACTAGTATCCTATTATTAGGTACTATGAAAGTGATTCTAGCTTTACTTGTACTGATTATTCTTGTTAGTGGATGTATTGACGCCCAAGGAAACGTAGCAATACTTATCGATTCTTTACCCGAAGTCCATACTTTTCTGACGGAACATCCAGATGCGGAGGTTAAGTCCGTTCTTTGGTCAGCCGATGTTGTTTCAGATAATATCAATAGCATACGGCGAGAATGTGGAGACCAGATGCAGATAACTGATTATTGGTATACTAGAGTAACCGAAGGGAACCTAGACTTAACTATCTGGGTTGATAGAGACTCAGACCAGGCAGTTTGCATAATCAAGAAGCGAGCAGGTACAACACTTATTGAAGATGTGGCTATCATAGATACTGTAGGTGAAATTGCGAAAGTTATAGATGTTGACAAATCCGTATTAGACGGGAAAATTTACAATTCTGTATATTTTATAGAAGAAGAAATTTGCGAAGATGGTGATTTGAGTGGTAGTTCGTTTTGTATAGGGTCTGACTATTTTTCACTCACCGTTCCAGTGGCATATATTATAGGTTTCTATCCAACGATATTTGAACCGTTAGAAAGTGTTCAAAGTCTAATACTTAGATATATTCCATCCGAAGATCTATCATTAGCTGAATATGAGTCATATATATCTAAATATCCTGGCATTGGCGATTGTATAGAAACTACGATTACTCTGATGACAAATATGACTTCACTTATGGAAACAATATGTCCAGCTATGGACCAATCTGATTGGGTAGTTTTAGATGAAGGCGTTTCTGGGGATGAATTAGTCAAGAGCATAGTAATAGATAGTCAAACTGGAGAAGTATTGTGCGATTTTCGTGATGTAGATACTGATTATGAACTATTAGAAATTC
>CAZYBL010000076.1:0-6107 GCA_964645805.1 uncultured Candidatus Peribacteria bacterium
GTATTCCCACACTCCCCTGTAAGCAGTTGTACTAATCTGACACAACCCTCCTCCATAATCCGGCAGTGTTGTTTCTTTTTTAATAACTAATTCCTCTTTATAACCCGTAGATCTATTTACAGGTCCCAATACTTCGTTGAATGAAAATAGTGCACCTTGATCAATTAGTGTCCCATTGAATTTATCAAGCCCTGTTTGAATGTTGTGACGCCTAGCATAGGGCGAACCTGTGTAGTCCGACTCACCAACTGTTACAACTTCTATAATTCCAAGTTTTCTAAGTGATTTATCAATGTTTAATTCAGGCTGAGTTTCTATAACAGGAAGAATGATATCGGTGACTGCATTCTCGAGTGCTGCAATTGTAAGCTCTACTGCCTGATCTAAATTAACTTTTCTACCGGGCAACCCCAATCCTTCAAACAAAACTCCAGATTCGGTTTGTTTGATAGTCACTGATCCCGGTTCTCGATTAAGTTTTGAAGAAACTTTTTCTTTTATCGTTTCTCTGATTGCATTTTTATCCCAATCAATCACAGAAACTTTTTCAATTCCTTCTGGCAATGGAGGAACACTATCTCCATCAACCCGAAGCTCCGCTGGTGGTTTAATTTCTTTACCATTCGCAAGCCATTTATCCTGGACTGACTGCCAATGCTTATATTCATATGGTTGCAGTTCAAATAGATGATGATTGTGGCGATAAATAATAGGCAGGCTAGCATCGTACTGCGCTACTGCGCTACTGCGCTGTAAGAAACTAAAAACCAACAAACTAAAAACCAACAAACTTTTACTCTGGCTTCTCATATTCAGGACTGGGGTGTTCATCTAGAGCCTTATTAACAAGTTCATCCGCCTTAAAATTATCTTCTCTCGGAATATGATGAAATTCAACTGATGGGAATTCTTCGACTAACAATTTAATCTCCTCTACAAACTCTCTCAAAGAATCCATTTTGATTCGATACTCACCTTTAAGCTGCTTAACAATTAGTTCTGAATCCAAAAAACACACAAGTACGTTTGGGTGATACCTTTTTGCGATCTTAAGTCCTTCAATAAGCGCTCTATACTCAGCAACATTATTAGTAGCTATACCAATTCTTTCCGCATGTTCTCTTAATATCTTTCCCTCAACAGGATCTTCAATAATAATTCCAACGGCAGCTTGTCCTGGATTACCTCTCGATCCACCATCGGTGTAAAGATTGAGAGTCCCTCCTACCGACTCTATTTTATTCACTGATTGCTTTTTATCTAAAGCACTCTCAATAACATCCGCAGCAAAACCTTCGCGGTCTTTTGCGCGGGAGAAAAACTCTTTTAGGCGCTGTTCTAACTTAGCTGGGAGGCGGATCATGAGAGTATCTTACATTATTTCTTTAATAATTCCTGAACTTACAAATTGACAATTGATAATTGAGAATTGAGAATTTGTTCTCGCTTGCGCTAATTATCAATTTTCAATTATCAATTATCAATTATTCATCAGGTCTATCATCAGCTATACTCCCCCCATGCACAAAACCCTAAAAATATCGACTTTAATAATACTTCCCTTGTTAACATTGTTATTGGGCTGGCAATTGGGGGTCAGATTTGAACAGAGACATGTTCTAGAGATGACAAAGAGACTGGAATTGCTCTATACAGGTAAAACCGTCAGTGGAGCTGTATTGGAGGATCCTCAGAGAGAAGTGGATCTTTCTTTGCTTTGGGGTGTTTGGAGGCTTTTATTAGCACATTACATAGATCCAGATAGATTAGATCCACCGGATATGGTTTATGGAGCCGTAGGAGGCTTGGTTGAGTCAATAGAGGATCCGTTTACGTCATTTATGACACCAACCGAGAATAAGGAATTCCAAAAATCGCTCAAAGGCGAAATGGAGGGGATAGGGGCCGAGCTTACAATGCGTGAAAGTATGGTAGTGGTTGTAGCACCACTCAAAGGCTCACCAGCTTCTAAAGCGGGACTGGAACCTGAAGATGTAATTACTCATGTTGATGACACTGACATATCTGGACAAACACTTCACCAGGTTGTTCAGCTTATACGTGGACCCAAAGGCTCTAAGGTTACTCTGACTATCACCAGAGCGGATGAACCAGAGTCTATAAAGATCAAAATCACACGTGCTGCGATACATATTCCAAGTGTCGAATATGAAGTACTTGAAACTGCAACCGGTTCAATTGGATTCATTCAGCTAAATCAATTCGGGGATGATTCCGTGAAAGAAGTAAAGGATGCACTTAATGACATCAGAAACCGCGAGGCTGACGGAGTAATAATTGATGTGCGTTTCAATGGCGGCGGATATCTGGAGGGAGCTGTAGATATTACATCGATGTTCCTACGGGAAGGTAAAGTTGTATCAGTAGAAAGACGTAACGGTGAACCGACTAACCATTATGTATCAGGCAGACCAAGTGATCCCGATATTCCTCTGGTAATTCTGATTAACGAAGGCTCAGCCTCAGCATCCGAGATCCTTGCGGGATGTCTGCAGGATCATGAACGAGCGACTGTTGTTGGGAAGAAGAGCTTTGGAAAAGGAACCGTTCAGGAAGTATTTGATCTTCCAGGCAATGCGTCTGTAAGAATGACTGTTGCCAGATGGCTGACCCCTAATGGAACTGATCTTGGAAAAGATGGAGTAGTTCCTGACATTGAGATTGATAGAACCAGACAGCAGATTATTGATGAAGTGGATCCGCAGTTGGACGCGGCTATTGAGTGGATGTTGGATGGTGAAAGGCCTGACGAAATTGATAATTGATAATTGAAAATTGATAATTAGCGCAAGCGAGAACAAATTCTCAATTTTCAATTATCAATTATCAATTAATACTCAAATAGTTCACTAGCTTCAAAAAACCTCGCTACCTCCTTCTCCGCAGTCTCCTGACTATCCGAGGCATGAACTATATTGCACATCTTGTTCTTACCTTCTTCTTTGCTTCCGAATTCTGCTCTAATTGTTCCAGGTGCTGCTTCCAGACAATCTGTAACACCAAGCATTTCACGCATCTTTGCAATGATATCATCGCCTTCCAGGACCATAGCAATGACCGGGGTTGAGCTCATGAATTCTTCAACTTCGGGATAGAATGGCAGGTCTGCGATATGTGCGTAATGTTCCCTGAGAATATCCGGCTCAAGTTTAATCATTTTGCAACCAATGATCTTGAAACCAGCTTCTTCGAACTGCTCTATTACAGTTCCACAGATCTTTTTCTGCATGCAGTCGGGCTTTAGGAGGATTAGGGTTCTTTGCATAGTGGGTGCATAGTATGGAAATTGAGCTTTCAATGCAATTAATGCATAAAGAATATGTCTAGATACACCCTCCCCCCACGGGGTGGGAAGATGGTTGGGTGGTGGGGTCGGTATTTAATAGTGGCATGCTAAAAACCCCAGTCAACCCACTCTCAAAAAAAACTTTGGCACCCTACCACTTTTCCCCTTGAACTAGGGATAAAAGACGTTCCCCCCTAGGGGGGAACACCTGATAAGTTTAATTCACAAATTTGTTAAAGCTTATTTTCTCTTAACCAGTCGCCTTAGACACCTTCGTACGGGCTTTTCTGCTGATCCCATCTGTCCTTCCTTTGACCACCCCTTTCTTCTTTTTGCCCTGTGCCTCTTTTCTCAACCTATGTACCGCTGCAAAGAACAGTATCTCTGCAAATCTACCTATAGCTTGTCCTGTAATACATTTTCTTGAGCCCTCACTTGAACTTGACTCACCAATATCAACTCCAAGCTCTCGCAATGCCGATGCAAGCTGCAAACTAGCTCCAGCCAGAATACTTCTTTCAAGTATTCCCGAATCATCATTGCAGGGGCACATCAACTTATCAAAAATCGACTGAACTGCGGTCTCGGACCCCTGAAACCTCGATAAATCATCACCCAAACATACCGTAGGTGTAGAGTCTAGAGTTCCCGCTACTGATGCAGCCAGTTCATCCATTTCATTACCTTCGATTTCCAGCGTAGTCATACAAATGTATGGGAAAGAAAATAGGAAGAAATTATACCCCCAATCTACCATTTGTCAACATTTTCCTCCGACTGTCCAATAAGCTCTTTTAACCCCTCCTCATCCTCCTCCTTTCCAATCACAACCAACCTCATTTCCTCCGGTTTAAGCAGTTTTTCAGCCAATTCATCAACCTGACCTTTGTTCACTGAATCAATCTCCCCAAAGTACTCCTCCACCGTTCTAACCTTGGGATACAAAAGCTCCTGCTTCCCAAAGAAGTGCGCACGCTCTTCAGAGTCCTCCATACTCAAGGTAATCTTTCCCTTCAGATACTCCTTCGATCGATTCAACTCCTCATCCGTGACCCCATTAGATGAGCATTCCGCATATTCCTTTTTAATCGCCTCAATTGCCTCATGGAGCCTGGACTGATCTACCCCCGCGCGAGTGGAAAGTGATCCCGCATCCAAATAAGCATCATCATCAGTAGATATGTAATAACAAAGACCTTTGGCTTCGCGGATATTCAGGAACATTCTGGAGCTCATGTTCCCGCCAAGAATGATTGCAAGCAGTTTTTGAGTAAAGTAATCATCTCCAATTGAATTCGCACCAGGAACTCCCATTACTAAATGCGCCTGCTCTGTTTCTTTTTTACGCAGAAAGATTTTCTTGGGTCCATAATCTTTGAATGAATCAAATTCACGTTCTTTAGATCCTTCAACTCCCGCAAAATACTTTTCGGAAAGTTCCATCGCCTTTCCCTCACCAATCTTCCCAGAGTAAGCAACAACAATATTATCCGGTGTATACAAAAGATCTTTATGCTTTTGAAAATCTTTTTGGTCTACCGATTTAATAACTTCCATTTTTCCAATCGTGTCCCAGCCAAGCGGATGATCGCCGAATAATAATTCTTCAAAGTCCCAACCCGCTCTGTACATAGGAGTATCCTGGTACATCCTCTCCTCTTCGATGATCACTCCACGCTCACGCTCAATATCTTCCTGCGGGAAACTAGCATACAAAAGCATATCGCTTAAAACATCGCACGCCAGATCTTTATGTTCCGCTGCAACTTTAACGTAATAGCCTGCATACTCTTTCCCCGTGAAAGCATTAAAGTCACCACCTACTCCATCAATTGCGGCACTTACTTCTTTTGTATTCTTATACTTCTTCCCTCCCTTAAAGAACATATGTTCTAGAAAATGACTGATGCCACGCTCACAATCAACTTCGTAACGCGACCCTGCGCCTGCGAATACAAGAACTGTTACTGATGCAGTGCCGTCGGATGGGGCTGTGAGGACGCGGAGACCAGATTTTAGTTTTGAGGTTGTATACATGGGTATGAGTTTAGCGTAATGATGGTTATCATCAAATTATGAAACGAGTCTAATTCGGCATCATACAAATCAAAGCTAGATCGACAGAGTCCCCTCTCCCATAGGGAGAGGGACAGGGAGAGGGGTGGGAAGAGGGTTAAATTTTAAAGCATCTTCAATGTTTAAAAACTAGTGAACCTCCTTGACCCCACAAACCCTTACCTATAACGTTTCCGGGAAATGCTCAGAAAACTAAAATGGCGCAAGCGGCTAAGGAAACATGGATTCATGCAACGCATGAAGACCAAAAATGGGCGAAAGGTGCTAAATAGGAGGCGTAGGAAAGGGAGAAATAGGGTAGCGGTTCAGAAAACAAGATAGATTAGAATAATGGAATAATAGAGTAATAGAATATTAGGGATTCCCAATATTCCAATATTCCAATATTCTATTACTCAGATGACCAAGTATATCCATCAGCTATCAACAGTCCTGTTTTTTCTCTTGGGCCTAACCTTCTTCACCTCCTACTTCTTGATGAAGAACGAAATCTTCACTCTTCAATCCGCATGGTGGTTACAAAGAGCTGACCTTCCATTCGCATTAGTTGCGATTCTTTATGGAGGACTGAGTCTTTATAGAAGTCTGAATCCGAATGAAAAGCCGGCAAAGATGCTTAAGCTCACGATCGCGATTCCCTTGATTGCATTTTTTGTTTTTCTTGTGATACTAAATTATTGGGAGGTGTTGGGGTTGCCGCAAGGAGAAGCAATGATTTAGGAGT
>CAZYBL010000077.1:0-6091 GCA_964645805.1 uncultured Candidatus Peribacteria bacterium
ATATGCGCGAAAAATTGGAGTAGATGTCGATAGTTTACTCGTCTCGCAGCCTGATGACGGTGAACAGGCCCTGGAAATTACAGAGACACTAGTGAGATCCTCTGGCATCGACATCATAGTGATTGATTCAGTTGCTGCCCTAACCCCTAGAGCTGAAATTGAAGGAATGATGGGAGATAGTCATATGGGGCTTCAGGCAAGGCTTATGAGCCAGGCTTTGCGTAAATTGACTTCAATCGTCAGTAAAACCAGCTGTACAGTCATTTTCATAAATCAGCTTAGAATGAAGATAGGAGTGATGTTTGGTAATCCCGAGACTACGACTGGTGGAAATGCCCTCAAGTTCTACTCATCAGTCAGAATCGACGTCAGACGTATAGACAAGATATTGGAGAAATTGCCATCCTCTGGAGATGAGAAAAATCAGCATGAGATTGTAGGCAACAGAACTCGCGCGAAGATTGTCAAGAACAAGATCGCTCCCCCATTCAAACAGGCTGAATTTGATATTCTTTATGCTCAGGGAATAAGTAAAGAAGGCGATATTCTCGATTTGGGTGTTAAACATGGTGTTATCGAGAAAGCAGGTGCGTATTTCAAATATCCTTCGACAAGCTCAGGACAGGCTCAAGATCAAGCTTTGGGGCAAGGGCGTGAGCAGGCTAGGCAGACTTTGATCAACGATAAAAAGCTTGCGGGTGAGATTGAGAAGAAGATAAGAGATGCCTCCCGTTAATTGGTTAATTCGTTAATTCGTGCTTAGGACAAATTTATTTTACGAATTAACGAATAAACGAATTAACGCACATAGTTTCCACTAATAATTAACAGAACGTACGGCAAATAATAATCTGTGCAACAAATTATGGTTGCTAATATCGAAACAAGATCTAATATCATTGGCCCAAATGCCTGCCACAAACCCGCCAGCCTACGCGCAGCGTAGGCTGCCCACCGTAGACACCTGGGTTCTGATGCAATCAGACCAACAAAGTCGCTGCGACTTCGGCTGGCAAGCCAACCAGGTGCGAAGGTGGGCTATAATATTACTGACATAATGCCTAGTTCTACCCCGCCAACTACTACTGCCATTGTCCAACCTCATTCGCTCGAGGTTGAACGTACTGTAATTGGAGCACTTCTTATGGATCCTGAGGCAATCGTTAAAGTTTCTGATTTCCTTCGGCCGGAAGATTTTTACGATCCTGTTCACAGAGAAATATTTGAAGGTATATATGGTCTGTACCAAGAACATGAACCAATAGACTTTGTAACAGTTTCTAACAAATTAAAAGACAATAAAAAGATTCAAGATATCGGTGGAAGTGCTTTTCTTGCCAAGTTGGCAGAAGAAGTTCCGACTTCATCACATATTTACCAGTATGGTCAGATTGTTAAAACAAAATCTGTTCACAGAAGAATAATAAATGCAGGCCAAAGAATTGCCGGCATTGGCCTGGAGGAAGATAGGCCAATCCCCGAAATTCTTGAAGAAGTGGAACAAGCTATTTTTAAGATTACAAATACATTCTTAAAAGAAAAATTCTTACACATACGTGAGGTTTTAGAGATGAGATATGAGCGCTTCGCAGAACTTCACGAAACCGAAGATGACGAAATGGTAAAAGGCGTCTCGACAGGATTCCAAAGCTTAGACGCCAAGCTCTCCGGCCTTCAGCCTTCTGACCTTATAGTAATTGCTGCCAGACCTAGTATGGGAAAGACGAGTTTAGCGCTTAATATAGCCCAAAACGCGGCCATAAGGCACGGTAAAAATGTAGGGATATTCTCACTAGAAATGAGTAAGGAACAGTTAGTTGATAGATTATTTGCATCCATGCTTGGAGTTGATTCATGGAAGCTCCAACGCGGCAAATTAGACGACAGCGACTTCCAGAATATGGGTCCTATTATGGATGAACTCAGCAAAGCAAATATCTTTCTGGATGATTCTGTAATTTCTTCTATGCCAGAGCTACGCGCAAAAGCACGCAGGCTCCAGATGGAGCATGGTCTAGATCTTCTTATTATCGACTACTTGCAGCTTATGAGCACAGGTAACCTCAACTACGCAGGTAATCGTGTTCAGGAAATTTCCGAAATATCCAGGTCACTAAAGCAACTTGCCCGCGAGCTTCATGTCCCCTGCCTCGCGCTTTCTCAGCTTTCCAGAGCTGTTGAAAACAGGCCTGGTAACATTCCTCAGCTTTCCGACCTTCGTGAATCGGGGTCAATAGAGCAAGACTCGGATGTGGTGCTTATGATGTACAGAGAAGATTATTACGAGGAGGATTCAGATCGTCCTGGTATGACTGATATTTACATAAGAAAACATCGAAACGGGCCAACAGGGCGTATAGAACTTATGTTTAAGAAGGAACAGATGAAGTTCTTTGACGTCGACAAAGCTCATAGCTAACTTTTTTCTATGTTCAAGCAAAAACAGATAAACAATTGACAATTGACAATTGACAATTGACAATGAAATTAGAAATTAGTTTTCCTTATTAGTTAACTGTCAACTGTCAAATGTCAACTGTCGATCTCATCCCCTTCCGCCCAGAAATTCCTCTATTAATGATCCTCGGTTACACATTCTTCGCGTTTATCGCGGGTCTTATCCTCACTCCCCCATTTGTCGCTTTCCTAAAAAGAAACAAACTTGGCAAACAACTTAGACTAGAAACAGTTGATGGAAGAGAACCTACTGTTTTTAGAAAATTTCATCAGCACAAACAAGGCACACCTACTATGGGAGGAATTTTGATATGGGGTTCAATTTTATTAACAGTTGTCTTTTCCAGATTACTTTCATTTTTCGGTATAGTGGATCATTCGCTCCTACAAAGAGGACAGGTTTATCTACCTTTATTTACTCTAATTTCACTTGGTGTGTTGGGGGGATTAGATGATTATCTAAATATTATTGGTGCTGGGAAAAAGAAAGGGTTGGACTGGTTACCAAAAATATCCACACTTTTGTTAATAAGTTTGGTTGGCGCTTTATGGTTTTATTTTAAACTGGATTACAACCAAATACATATTCCATTTGTCGGCGAACTTAATGTTGGTCTTTGGTATATCCCCATTTTTCTCTTTATCATAATTGGTACAGCAAATTCTGTTAACGTTACAGATGGATTGGACGGCCTTGCAGGAGGGTTGCTTTTAATTGCATTTGGATCCTTTGGGATTTTAGCTTATTTAAGCGGTTTAGCGGTACTAGCTGCCTTTTGTGGAGTATGTGCTGGTGCAATTGCAGCCTTCTTATGGCACAACATTCCACCTGCCATATTTATCATGGGCGATACAGGGTCGTTGGCTCTGGGAGGAACACTCGGTGTCATTGCAATGATGACCGATAATGTGCTCGTTTTACCTTTTGTCGGATTTATATTTGTTATCGAGATGCTCTCCGTAATTATTCAGCTAACGAGTAAAAAACTCAGAGGTGGCAAAAAAGTATTTAAGGCTGCCCCAATACATCATCATTTTGAAGCTTTGGAATGGGGTGAGAGTAAAGTTACTATGAGGTTTTGGATTGTTGGGGGGTTTGTTGCGTTTTTGGGAATAATTATTGGGCTGTTTGGATAAATGGGGAATAACCAAAGACTCAAAGAAAACAAGATCCAAAGGAAGGTTAGGGGAAAGATCCAAAGAACCAAAGATCCAAAGGAAGATTAGAAGAATAAAAAATTGAAAGAATCGAAGCCTTTGATACTTTCTATCTTTTTATTTTGAATTTCCTTGCGTTCTTTGGATCTTTGGATCTTTGGTTCTTATATCTATCCTTCCTTGAATTCTTGTTTTCTTGGATTCTTGTATTCTTTTATTCAACATTTATGTAACATAAACTCATGACAAAAGTTGCAATTAACGGCTACGGCCGTATAGGAAGAAATGTACACAGACAATTCGAAGATCGTTTTCCTGATGACGTACAGGTTGTCGGAATCAATGCATCTTCATCATCAGAAATGAGAGCTTACCTTCTTAAATACGATTCGCTTCACAGAAAATTCAGTGGAACGGTAGATGTTAAAGATGATGACAATATCATTGTAAACGGTAAAACAGTTAGAGTCGTCAAAGAAAGAGATCCATCACTTTGCCCCTGGAAAGAACTTGGAGTTGATATTGTCGTTGAGGCAACTGGTAAGTTTAGAACAAAAGAATTAGCTCAGGGACACATCAAGGCTGGAGCAAAAAGAGTAATAGTTACTGCACCAATGAAGGATGATACGCCAACTTTCGTAAAAGGAGTTAATCACGACCTTTTAACAGGAGATATGGAGATTGTTTCAAATGCATCATGCACAACTAATTGTATTGCTCCTGTTATTAAAGTCATTGATGAAGCGTTTGGTATCGAAAACCTGCTCGTTAATTCAGTTCACGCCTTCACAGCCTCACAAAATCTACTTGATAATAAGAATAAGGAAGGTGACCTTAGACGAACCAGGGCTGCAACTTTATCAATGATTCCGACCAAAACCGGAGCTGTAAAAGCTTGCGCTGACATATTCCCCCATCTAAAGGGCAAGATTGATGGAATGGCATTCAGAGTACCCGTTCCAACTGTTAGTTGCGCTTATATGGCTTTTTTCCTTAAAAAAGCAACTTCAGTTGAAGAGATTAATTCACTGCTTAAAAAAGCAGCTGAAAGTGGTCCAATGTCTGAGGTCCTCGATTACTCAGACGACCAGTGCGTTTCAATCGACTTCCAAACCAATCCTCACTCATCCGTCGTAGACGCCCCATCCACAAAAGTCGTAGACGGTAAAGCTGTTCAAATCTTAAGCTGGTATGACAATGAATGGGGATATGCTATGAGAGTTTCGGAGATGGTGGTTGAAATGGGAAGAATGATGTGAAAGATCCAAAGACCCAAAAACTCAAAGGAAGGATAGATAAAAGAACCAAAGATCCGAAGATCCAAAGGAAGAATAAAAGGATAAAAAATATAAAGCTTTTGGTTTTTGATTCTTTTAGTCTTTTTCCATAATTCTTCCTTGTCTTCTTTGGTTCTTTGGATCTTTTCCCTCTGGATCTTTGGATCTTTTTCTTTAATTCTTCTCCTATGCTGCTATCATAAAACCATGGATTCATCCTGCAAAACACCTGAGAGAATCTCTCTCAATTTCCACCTCTTCAACAACGCGAAGATCTCCGATGATTTGCGCCATTTGATATTGGAGATAGCCAGAGCAACCAAATACATAAGCTATGCAATTCAAACTTCAGAAAGAGGTCTTGCAGGTGGAACGAACATTTCAGGTGATGAACAACTAAAGATAGATATGCTTAGTGACGAAATAATTCAGCAACATTTATGTGAGAGTAACCTGGTCTGTTGCTTCTCATCTGAAGAACAAAAAGAGATGGTTTCTATCACGGAAAACGCTAAGTTTAGTGTTGTATTCGATCCACTTGATGGCTCTTCTCTTGTTGATGCGAACCTTGCAATAGGATCGATCGTAGGAATCTTTGAAGGTCATGAGATAATTGGTAAGAAACCTAAAGACCTGGTTGCAGCATTTTATGTTTTATACGGACCAAGAACTACCCTTGTATATTCAACTGGAAACGGAGTCCATGAATTTTTATTGAACGATGTTGGGGAATTCATTCTATTCAGAGAAAACCTTGGTATTGCAGACGAAGTTAAGAATTACAGTCCGGGAGCCATTAGAGATGTAATAGAAAATGAGTCTTATAAACGCGTCGTGGATGACTGGCTTAATAGGAAACTCACAATAAGATATTCAGGCTGCATGGTAGCTGACATCAATCACATTCTTTCTAAAGGCCAAGGCGTGTTTGCATATCCAAAAGGAGATAAATATCCAGATGGAAAACTCAGACTCGTTTATGAATGCGGACCTTTTTCTTACCTGGTTGAGCAAGCAGGAGGAGCATCTTCTGATGGCTCTATGGATATAATGAATAAAGAAATTACTGATCTTCATCAAAGAACGTCGATAATAATTGGGTCGAAGAATGAAGTAGAGAGAGTGTGCAATCTTTTGGGGAAACCAATATAAGTTTCTGGTTTCTAGTTTTTAGTTTTTGGTTATTATAAGTGTTGAAC